>JAGLHR010000599.1 GCA_023143415.1 Thiomargarita sp.
ATCCTTTATGGTTGCCCTGAGTAGGGGCAATCCTTTATGGTTGCCCTGAGTAGGGGCAATCCTTTATGGTTGCCCTGAGTAAGTAGTTACCAAAAAACTTTAGCCTCGAATGTACTCCAATTGCAGAGGTTTATTGGAGTACAACGCTTCAGCTTTGGGCGTTTTTTGGAGTTCAACTGGGAAATAAAAAACTAACCTTCCCTAAATTAATTTTTAACATATTGATTTTTAACATATTTCTTAGAAATTGATAAGAAATGACGAGCGTTCCTAAAGGACGCTATTTATTAAAGTGAGGTAAATTAAACCAGTATGAAAAGCATGGTTCAACGCATTGCGGAAGAACTCTCCGTAGAAGAAACTCAGGTACAAGCGGCCATTATGTTACTTGATGATGGCTCAACTGTACCCTTTATTGCACGTTATCGTAAGGAGGTGACAGGTGGCTTAGATGATACTCATTTGCGTACTTTGGAAGAACGTTTGCGCTATCTGCGCGAATTGGATGAACGCCGTGAGGTGATCTTAAATAAGATCAAGGAGCAAGAAAAACTCACACCTGATTTAGAGACAGCGATTCAGGAAGCAGATACTAAAGTTCGCTTAGAAGATTTGTATTTGCCCTATAAACCCAAGCGTCGTTCTAAAGCCAAAAAGGCTAAAGAAGACGGGCTAGAACCCTTGGCACTTGATTTGCTGAATGATTCAACACTGGAACCCGAAACCGCCGCCGCAGCTTACATCAAACCCGAAAAGGGTATTGAAAACAGTCAACAAGCTCTTGAGGGCGCACGATATATCCTCATGGAAAACTTTAGTGAAGAGGCTGCGTTACTTGATTCACTGCGTGAATATCTCATAGAAAATGCCACTTTTCAGTCGAAAGTGGTCAAAGGCAAGGAGGAAAAAAGCGCGAAATTTGCGGATTATTTTGATTATGATGAGCCATTCAAGAAAATTCCTGCCCACCGTGCTTTAGCCATGTTTCGTGGGCGCAAATCTGGCATATTGCAATTGGCTTTACCCGTTATCGGTCAGGATGAAGAAGGTAATACGATAGACGTTGCGTATCAATATTGTGAAAGCAAAATTGCCAACCATTTTGGTATTAAAGAGCAAGGTCATCCTGCGGATACTTGGTTATTGGAAACGGTACGAACGGCATGGCGTTTTAAGATTCGTTCCCATCTGGATGCCCAATTATTGACGAAATTGCGTGAAAAGTCAGAAAATGAAGCGATTAATGTCTTTTCCAGTAATTTGCATGACTTGTTGTTAGCCGCGCCAGCCGGGCAATATGTGACGATGGGCTTAGACCCCGGTTTACGGACGGGCGTTAAAGTTGCCGTTGTTGATAACACTGGCAAATTGTTAGACACCGCCACCATTTATCCCCATGTGCCAAGAAAGCGTTGGCAATACGCGATTAAAAAGCTGGCAGAGTTAGCTGAACAATACAAGGTTGAGTTAATCAGTATTGGCAATGGCACAGGCTCGCGTGAAACTGACAAGTTAGTGACGGATTTGATGAAACAACATCCCGATCTGCACTTCTATAAACAGGTCATTTCTGAAGCGGGGGCCTCTGTCTATTCTGCCTCAAAAATTGCCGCTGAAGAATTTGCTGATTTGGATGTTTCTATACGTGGAGCGGTTTCTATCGCTCGACGTTTACAAGACCCATTGGCAGAATTGGTGAAAATCGAACCAAAATCCATCGGCGTGGGTCAGTATCAGCACGATGTGAATAAAAATTACTTGGCACGGAGTCTGGAAGCCGTCGTAGAAGATTGTGTGAATGCGGTTGGTGTCGATCTAAATACCGCTTCTATTCCATTGTTGACCAGAGTCTCAGGGCTCAATGCGGGTTTGGCACGTCAGATCGTGACATTTCGTGACGAAAACGGTGCCTTTTCTAACCGCGATACCTTAAAAAAAGTGCCTCGTTTAGGTGATAAGAGCTTTGAACAAGCGGCGGGGTTTTTGCGAATTACGAATGGAGAAAATCCCCTAGATGCTTCTGCTGTCCACCCAGAAGCTTATCCCGTCGTGGAACGCATTGTTGCAAAAAACAACAAACCTGTTAAAAACGTGATAGGTGATGTCGATTTTTTACGGAATCTGAAACCTGAAGATTATACCGATGAGATTTTTGGTGTACCCACGGTGACTGATATTATTCGCGAATTGGAAAAACCGGGAAGAGATCCGCGCCCTGAATTTAAAACGCCCGCTTTCAAAGAAGGGGTCAATGATCTTGAAGATATTGAGGCTGATATGATTTTGGAAGGTGCGGTTACCAATGTGACCAATTTTGGTGCGTTTGTGGATATTGGGGTGCATCACGATGGTTTAGTACATATTTCCGCACTATCAAGTAGTTACGTCAAAGATCCACGTTCTGTTGTCAAGGCGGGTGATGTGATCAAAGTGAAGGTACTGGAAATTGATTTAAAGCGGCGACGGGTGGCTTTAAAGTTACACTTGGAGGAAAAGAAGCATGAATTAATAGCGAGGTCTCCCAAAAAGAAAAGAAAACCGGTTGCGAAAAGATCGCGGAAGACGAACAAACCTGATCAAAGGTCTTCCTCCCAGTCCCCTAAAATAAAGATTGCTCTTCCACAGCAATCCTCTGCATTTGCTGGTAGTATTATGGCTGATGCCTTTGCCAACGCTCGCAAGGGCTAAAAATGGGTACTTTAGAATACGCGCTTATAATTTATAATTATAATAAAATCGTGGATTGGCGCGGGGCAAAGCACTTACCGGCTTAATTCCGGTTCTTTGCCCACCCATGATGTAATGCTCTAGCCTGTGTCCGCTGTCCTTGTTTCCTTGGGAACATAGCTACCGCTCCTAGAAATCATATAAAAT
>JAGLHR010000006.1 GCA_023143415.1 Thiomargarita sp.
ATTGCTTTCTGCTATTTCTGAACGCCAGCGAGCAGAAAATGAATTAAAACAACATCAAGAACATCTCGAAAAATTGGTGGAAGAACGCACTGCTGAACTGGTACTCACCAATAAACACTTGATAGAAGCCAAAGAAGAAGCCGAATCTGCAAACCGGTCAAAAAGTGAATTTCTCGCCAATATAAGCCACGAAATCCGTACTCCTATGAATGTAGTGATTGGTTTCAGCGATATACTTGCCTCAAAAGTGACTAATAAGCAGCATAAGAATTATCTCAATTCCATTCAAACGGCGGGTAAAAGTCTCTTGACTTTAATTAATGATATACTTGACTTATCCAAGATTGAAGCAGGGCGGCTAGAGATTCAGTATGAGCCAATCAATCCACAGATTATTTTCACTGAGTTACAGCAAATTTTCAGTCTTAATATGGCTGAAAAAAATCTGGAATTCATTATGGAAATTGATAAATCCTTACCATTGGCATTAATCTTGGATGAAACTCGTTTACGACAGATTTTGTTGAATTTAATTGGAAACGCTGTTAAATTTACTGACAGTGGTTATATTAAACTCTGTGCTAATAAAATATATAGAAAAAAAAATCGTATTGACTTAATTCTTGCTGTAGAAGATAGTGGCATTGGCATTCCTGCCGATCAACAGTCGCTCATTTTTGAATCATTTAGACAACAAGATGGGCAAAGCACCCGTAAATATGGGGGAACTGGTTTAGGGCTTGCCATCACAAAGCGTTTAGTCGAAATGATGAATGGTGAAATTTCCGTCAAGAGCAACCCTGACAAAGGCAGTCGTTTTGAAATCACTTTACGGGAAGTTAAAGTTGCTGTTACCCAACCGACTGTCATGCAATACAATACTTTTGATTTCAACAATATCACCTTTGAAAAAGCACGGGTATTGGTGGTGGATGACATCGAATCTAACCGCGATTTGATTGAAGAATGCTTGTCACAAGTCAATTTAGAGGTTATCAGTGCTGAAAATGGAGAAAAGGCATTGCTGTTTGCCGAAGAATATCATCCTGCCCTGATTTTAATGGATTTAAGGATGCCTGAAATGGATGGTTATGAAGCCACAAAGCGTTTAAAAGACAATCCAAACACCGCCAATATTCCAATTATTGCCCTAACAGCCTACGTTGTCTTGGACGAAAAAACTCAGATTGAGGTGCACGGCTTTGATGGTTTTTTCTCAAAACCGGTCAATATTTCTGTTTTGTTCAATGAATTATCCCGCTATCTCAAATATGCCAAAAAAGCAGTCGCCACACAGGTGGCAACGACAGAAGTTGAAACGCTCAACCCAGAAAATATTATCAACCTCTCAGAATTACGAGAAAAAATTGAACAAGAAGTGATGCCACTTTGGAAAAGGGCAAAAATTATGATGAAAATGGATGTTGTCATCGCATTTGCCGAAAAGATGATAAAACTGGGGAATGAATATAATATTCCCGTTTTTATCCATTATGGTGAACCGTTACTAGAAAACACCAAATTTTTTAATATACTTTATATTCAAAAG
>JAGLHR010000060.1 GCA_023143415.1 Thiomargarita sp.
TGAAATTGATTTCAAGGCTAACCTCCTCGTATTGAAGGAATGGAAAATTTAAACTATAATTATAATTAATACCCAAAGTTGAAGCATTCGAGTCGAGGCTAACTTTGAAAAAAAACGTTAGCCTCGACTTCAGTTTTTCTTCAAAAAACTGAAACCTCGAATAGAATCCAAATTTATATAACACGGAAATTACTTATGTCTAAATCATTTTTGATACTAAACGCCCTATTATTATGTGTGTTTTCAGGGCAAAGTTTTTCATTGCAGCTATTTGATGGCGAAAATTTTTTATATGATGTCGGCGAAAATGGTGCCTTGATGCGAGGTAAACTAAATGCCTATCTCGGCATGTATTATTTGCGGGTGAATGGTACTAATTATATAGGCGACATTGATCATTTATCTCCTGATGGCAGAGAAGTTCGCAGTGCGCCTTTTATTGAGCAAAGCAGTGGTTTGGAAGTGAAACGACATTTTTATGTCTCTAAAACCCAAAATTTTGCCCGCTTTTCTGAAATCTTACATAACCCGACTGATATTCCCATCACCGTTGATGTTGAAATCTATGGCAAATTGGGCGCGAAAAATAATACGACTGCCCTTGTTGATCAGGAACATTTTCTTATCACTGATGATGCTTCAGGCATTATCCCTGTCTTACTACATTACCATTCGCAAGTGAATCATCCTGTCACAGCAACGCATACGCTCAATAATAACCAATTAAGCTGGGTTTATTCTGATGTCACCATCCCAGCGCAATCCGAAGCGCGTATCATTTATTTTGTGGCTCAAACAACAGATGTCAATGTAGCAAAACAGGTTGCAACCAATATCTATATCAATCCGACTGCCCTATATGAAAATATAGACGAATCAGCGCAACTGCTCAATTTTGAACCACAAGAACCCATATCGCGTGAAGATGATGAGGAAGTCAACGATTTGAGTAATGCCCCGTTTTTGAATTTGGGCGAATTACGGAGAGGTACGTTAGAAGAAAAGGATTTTTGGTCATTTAAACGAATGGCAACGCCAGCCGACGCTTATGCCTTGAATTTAAAGGCGGATGAAACAGTAACGATTCGCATGTCAGCGCGTTTTAATGCTTATTTATATCTCTTTCAGGATATGAAGGCTGAAACAGTCGTCGCAGCTAACGATGATCGGGAAGCCAAGACAACCCATGCTGAAATCGTCTTTACAGCAATAGAAGATGGTACATATTATATTGAAGCAACAGCTCATAATCGCAGAGAGCGTGGTTCGTACACGCTAGAAATTATTTCAGGGGCAGTTAATAAACCGCCAACGGCTTATCCCTTTGATTTTACAGCAGAAAAGTTTATTTCTCCTGCCACTGTCACATTGACAGATTTTAATACAGATAAAGAGGGCGACATTGTCGAACGCTGCTGGCATTTTGACGATGGGAGCGACATCACCTGCGAGTCTAGTAATACCATAACGCATACCTATACGCAAGCTGGGCAATATAACGTCGGCTTAACCCTACGCGATAACGATGGTGCATATAGTTACCATAACGAACAAATCTCAATTGCTTATCCCCTCGAAGGTATTATATTACGCCTCTCAAATATCGTTTCTCAGGAATTAATACCATCAGATGGGTACTCACAAATCCGCTTTTACGCCTTTGCTGATCGTTACCGAATCAGTTCAATAACGGCAGGGCAAGAATTGGTTATTGACATGATTTCTGACGATTTTGACAGTTATCTCTATTTATATGATCGATTTAATCAGCCCTTAGCTCAAGACAATAATAGTGGTGGCAACACTCATGCCCGATTGCGTTACACGCCCCTGCATGACGACGATTTATGGATTGAAGCGACTTCTTTCAAAGATAATACGCAGGGAAAATACCATCTTTCCTTGAAATCGGCTGAAAATACTGTTCCTGTTGAAATCCCAATCGCATTTTCTCCCGCTTTAAATAATCCCTTACAATACCAATTTACTGCCCGTTTGCCTAACAGTTTCAAGGCAACCTCTTTACATTGGGATTTTGGTGATAAAACGGAAACGGTGAAAACGAATAAACCTATTCTGTCACATACATACGCTCAAAGAGGTGAAATGACAGTGACAGTAACAGCAATTAATAATACAAATCAACAACTTACTGGGAGTCAACGCCTTGTTGTCAATAATAAAATAATGGCACCAAAAGCCAGCTTTACTGCTAAACCCTTGTTTGGGGAAAAACCTTTGCGCGTGTTTTTTAAGAATAACTCTATTCCCAATTCGCATGATGAACCGCTCAATTATGTTTGGCACTTTGGCGACGGCAATTTGTCTTCAGATACCAATCCCGCCCACTCCTTTACAAAAGCAGGTACTTATTATATTACTTTAGAAGCCTTTTCTAACCAAGAACGCGCTTCATACACCGTACCTATTACCGTGATTGATCACGACGACGTTACACTACCCATCACAGGAAAAGTACGCGAATTGCCACAAGTACTCATGGCAGGCTTCGATCCCATCTTGATTGATTTCTTAGATACCCATGTCAAAATCTTTGCGCTCGTGAGGGCTGGTAAAACACCGGTGAAAACAGTGCGTTTTATCAAAAATGGCAGCGATTTTGAATATCTGATGCAACAGGTTGCTACGCTGGCTAGTGGTGAACAGCATTATGAAACGGTATTTAACTTTGAACAAGGCACTTTTCCAATAGGAACGCTTGACACTCTTTTTGGTGAAGAGAAGGGACAATTTAGAATTCAAGCTATTGATCAAGCGGGACAATTTCACGCTTTTCCCAATTTAGAAATTGGGAAAAATCCCCCACTGAATTTTGTTCCTCAATCATTGAATATTGGCTCATTGCATCAAAAGGGCATTCATCGCCGTCAACCACAGGTACTCGCCGCCGGTTTTGATCCCACCTTAGTACATAAGAATGACGATGCCCCTGTTTTAGTCAATGCCAGCGATGCCGAGTTTATGATCAAAGCGATTGTGCGTGAAGGGCTTTTTCCGATTCAAAGCGTTATTCTTAAACAGAATCAAGGGACTTTGAATTTTTCCATGCACTTACAAGAAACTTTACCCAATGGCGATAAATTATATGTTGTCAACTACTCTTATCCCAGTGAGAGTTTTAAAAAAGGCACTTTGGGGCATTTATTTGGGATAAAACCAACACAATTCACGATTACAGTAGAAGATATCGCTCAACAAACCCATCGTTTTCCCGAAGTCGTGATAGGAGATTTTCCACAACGATAAGTGATAAAAGTCACTACTCCACCTTGAAATCAATTTCAAGGCTGAAAGCTCAAGCAGGCTAAAGCCAGCTAAACAACTCAGCCATGTAGGGTGGGCAACGTCTTTTTGGTGCAACGGCATACCACTTTTTTAATGAGGAAGGTGG
>JAGLHR010000600.1 GCA_023143415.1 Thiomargarita sp.
TTAAGTGTTTTCTTCTGTCAATTCTATTCGAGGCGAAAGTTTTTTAAAGAAAAACTTTCGCCTCGAATATTCTGTTAATTCTGATTCAAACCATTTAGTCATGTAGGGTGGGCAACGTGGTTGCCCACCACTTTTTTAATGAGGAAGGTGGGCAAAAAAAGAACTTTGCCCTCCCTACATCTACATCACTTGGTTTCTTGATTAGAGACGGACATTTTTTAAAAAACCTTTAAAAATCAACAAGTTTGGTTTCTCTTATTCACAAAAAACCTCTGAGGTTTTGAAAACCTCTGAAGTTTGATTTCGACTCATTTCAACTTAAAAACATGTACATTGATATTGAACTTTTCAATCCAGAGCAGTTTGAAAAAGATTTAAAAGCAAACAATCTGAATAAACTGAGTGTCTTTCGCCAAGTGTTAGAGCAAGGGCATCATACACTCAAGGAACGTTTTGAAGCGCATAAGAATGCGATTCATTATGTCACGCAACGGGCTTGGTTAATTGATCAAGTGGTTTTACAAGTTTGGCGAGAACATGCGAGTGATTTTGATTTTAATACAACAGCACTTATTGCTGTTGGGGGATATGGGCGTGGTGAACTACATCCTTATTCTGATATAGATTTGTTGATTTTATTAGAATCACCCATAGAAGATATGGCACCTATTGAACGCTTTTTGACGTGTTTATGGGATATTAAACTCGAAATAGGGCATTCTGTGCGTACTTTAAAAGAGTGCGAAGAAGATGCGGTGGCTGATATTACTATTGCAACGAATCTGACAGAAGTGCGTTTACTGAATGGTTCAGAACGCTTATTTCAAGCAATGCAAGCCGCAGTCTCTCCAAGGCATGTTTGGGCTAATAAAACATTTTTTTCGGCGAAAATTGAGGAACAAAAACAACGTTATTCCAAATATGACAATACCGCTTATAATTTGGAACCCAATATCAAGGAAAGCCCTGGCGGATTGCGCGATATTCAAACCGTCGGCTGGGTTGCTAAACGTCATTTCGGTGCGAAAACATTACAAGATTTGCAACAACATGGTTTTTTAACGGAGGAAGAATATCAAAGCCTGCTCGAAGGGCAAGAATTTCTCTGGAAAATCCGTTGTTTATTACATCTGGATGCTAAACGGCATGAAGATCGGTTGTTATTTAATTATCAGCAGAGCATCGCGACGGCTTTGGATTATAAAGATGATGAAGCTGGTTTGGGCGTAGAAAAAATGATGAAGCAGTATTATCGCACCGTTGGGGAAATAAGTACCCTTAATGATATGCTGCTGCAATTGTTTAAAGAGGCGATTTTACATGCGGGTACGCCTTCAACGATTTATTCCTTAAATAAACGTTTTCAAGTTCGCAATAAGTTCATTGAAGTGACTTACGATAAAGTCTTTTTGCATTATCCTTTTGCCCTGCTGGAAATTTTTCTCTTAATGCAGGAACATCCAGAAATTAAGGGAATACGCGCTACAACGATTCGTCTGATTCTTCACTATAAGTATTTGATTGATGAAGTTTTCAGAAAAGATTTACGGGCGCGAAGTGTCTTTTTTGAAATTTTTCGTCAAACGGAAGGCTTAACTCATGCACTACGACGTATGAACAGTTATGGACTCCTTGCAGCCTATATTCCCACTTTTGGTTCAATTGTCGGGCAAATGCAACATGATTTATTTCATGTTTATACTGTTGATCAACATACGCTTTTTGTGATCAGTAATCTCAGATGTTTTACTTTGCCAGAGTTTCAAGATGATTTTCCCTTCTGCTCAAAACTGATGGAAACGATTCCCAAACCGGAATTGTTAAATCTCGCTGGTTTTTTTCATGATATTGCGAAAGGGCGAGGAGGCAAGCATTCGGAATTAGGCGAAAAAGATGCTCTGGAGATTTGTCTTATTCATGGTTTAAGCGACAATGATGCCCGTTTTGTGGGATGGTTAGTACGCAACCATTTGCTGATGTCTGATACAACGCAACGTCAAGATATTTCTGATCCTGATGTGATTAAAGCGTTTGCCATGAATGTGATTGATGTGGTACACCTTGATTATTTGTATCTGCTAACGGTTGCCGATATCAGGGCGACTAATCCTAAATTATGGAATGATTGGAAAAACACTTTACTCACAACACTTTACCACAGAACGGTTGCCTTTTTGCGTCATGAAAATGGGCAAATATCAGATAAACAACTCCATCTTCTTTCAACTCGAAAAGAAGCGCGTCGTTTGCTGAATTGTTCAGAAAATAAGAAAATCAATACTTTATGGAAAGAGTTAGGTGATGATTATTTCTTATGTTCATCGCCAAAAGATGTTGCGCGTGAAACGGATGCCATCTTAAATTTGATTGCACCGGATAATACTTTGGTATTAGAACGCCCGGATACGAAAGGGGGTACCCAATTTATTATTTATACGCCAGATCGGGATTATTTATTTGCTGAAATCACTTGTTTTCTTGAACAAGAAAATTTGACGATTGTTGAAGCTTATATTATTCCCACTCAAAACGAATATACTTTTAACAGTTATACCGTTTTGGAAGAGAATGGCAAAGCAATTAGTGATATAAGGCGTGTTGATCATATTTTACAGGGAATCAAAAAAGCGATCATCCATAATAAGAGTACAACGTTTTCTCCAATCGTCTGCCACATCCCCAGAGAAATTAAACATTTTTCTATACAGACTCGCGTGACTTTTACACAGGATACGGGTGATAATCATACTGTTATTAAAGTGGTTACGACAGATCGTTCAGGTATCTTATCGCGTATTGCACAAGCCTTTTTAACTTGTCAAGTTCGTGTGAAAAATGCCAAAATCGTGACGCTCGGCGAGCGTGTTGAAGATATTTTCTTTGTCACCGATTACGAAAATCACGCGCTCTATTCTGCCGATCAACTTAGGTGTTTGCGTAAAGAATTATCACAATTGCTTGATAAGGATATTAATGCGAATTAAGAAAGGGCAGTCGTGAAGCATATTCGGGTATGATGAATTTTTTGTAGCAACGGCATTTCGCTTACCATCTTGAACTACTTGAACTACAAGGATTGTATATAAGATTCGAGGTTTGAGTTTTTCTTCAAAAAACTCAAACCTCGAATGGATTAAAAACGCGAACGACAAGGAATGTCTCAGCGAAGGGATTAAAAACG
>JAGLHR010000601.1 GCA_023143415.1 Thiomargarita sp.
TGAGTTGTTTAGCTGGCTTTAGCCTAATGGCACTTACTTAAGGATTATTAACCGCTGTAGGTTGGGTTAGCGATAGCGTAACCCAACATTTTCCTGCGATTGTCGGGTGACGCGACGCTAACCCGATCGACATTTTGAAGCCAAATTCGCTTAAGTAAGTGCCATTAGACTTTAGCCTGCTTTGGCTTTCAGCCTTGAAATTGATTTCAAGGCTAACCGCTGAGTAGTTACAAAAACTTTTAGCCTCGAAAAATCATTGAAATAAGAAATTCTGTTAATTCTCAAATTCAGTCAATTCTGATTCAAACAACAAAATATATTTTTAACATATTGATTTTAAATAAGTTTATTAAAAATAATCCTCAAAAGGGTAATTTTTTCAATTGCCCTAATTCCTTTTTTTCGACGAACAGCAATTTTTTGAGTCTCTTTTCGCGTCGATCCTGCCATAAACGACTCACTTGTAAACGCCATAAGAGATTAATCAATAAATAGCCTGTTAAAGCACTAAAACTACCTAGCACAAAACTACCCAGCACTAGCGGCTGCCAAATAATGTCTAATGAATTGAGCAACCATTCAGAAGATAAACTAAATTCAATATGTTCAGTAGGCAATCCTAATAATACTGTACCCAGTTTGTAGGCAAAATAGAATACAGGTGGTATGGTAATAGGATTAGTTACCCAAACTAAGCTGACTGATAAAGGTAAATTGACGCGAAACGCAATCGCCAATGCCGCAGCTAATAACATTTGCATCGGTAAAGGAACAAAAGCGATGAACAAGCCAACAGCCATCCCCCCTGCTAATGATCGCCTATTCAAATGCCACAAATTGGGATCATGGAGAAGTTCGCCAAAAAACTGAAGTTTAGGATGAGATTTAACATGAGAAATCTCTGGTAATGAACGCTTAAAAAAATTTTTCATGAGAAGAATATTTGGAAATCTATCGTTTTTCAGATAAATCGTTTCACGGAAAAGAAACTGAGTTTATTGAAGAAACTTAGTTTCTCTTGTTTCTGAAAAATTGATTTTCTGAACATCTATAAAATGGATAACCTGACAACCTACCTACCCTCTTAAAGTCTGCATTTATAGAGTTTCAGAAAAAGGTTTGGAGCCCCAAACCTCTGATGTTTTCAAAATCTCAGAGGTTTTTCTATTTATCTGAAGAGGTTATTGCAAAACTCTGAACACACGAGGTTTAAGAAATCCGATTTTTTTCAAAAATCGAATCGAGGCTAAAGTTTTTTTGAAGAAAAAACTTTAGCCTCGATTTCTAAATATCAGCTCGAAAAAGCGAGTTTTGCAAGAGCCTCTGAACATCTATATAAAAAAATGCGTTTAGGTGCAATCGCCTTTCTGTTTGGCATACTCTTTTGCCAAACGCTTTCTTTTATACCTGCAATACCCTCGTTTATCCTACTACTTCCCTTATTTGCTTTTTTCATATTACCACGTTATCGCTTTATCACCTTGTTTACATTAGGATTGCTATGGGCAATGTGGCGTGCGGATATGATATTAGCACAAAAATTACCCAATGCGCTTGAAGGGCAAGATATAAAAATCACTGGCACGATCATTAATTTACCTCAAGAAAGGCATTATAGGCGAAATGTTTCAGCCTGGCAATTTGATTTTGCGCCCTTGCCATTCAAAGAATGGCAAAATCCGGGCAAGCTCCGTTTAAAGTGGGGTAATCCCCCACAATCCCTACGCCCTGGGCAACAATGGCAATTCACTGTGCGATTAAAACGGATACATGAATTGCTCAATCCCGGTGTATTTGACTATTCTAAGTATTTGTTTCAACACAGAATATTGACAAAAGGCACCGTGCGAACAAAAGGGGAACAGCGTTTATTAAGCGAACCTTCGCTATTTAATAGTGACAATTTACGCTATCGTTTAGCACAAACCATACGATCCGAGTTAGGTGACAGGGCAAGTATGGGCATCATCATTGCGTTGGCTGTAGGTGAAAGACAATGGCTTACCTCAAAACAGAAAACCATTTTGCAACGAACTGGCACGGCACATCTGATTGCCATTTCAGGTTTACATATTGGTTTCATCGCAATGCTGGCTTTTGGGATAGCCCGAAGACTCTGGAGTTATGCAGGTAAAGCAACGTTATGGTTGCCAGCCCCCTATTTTGCCGCATTTGTCAGTTTCTTAGCCGCATTTTTATACGCACTATTAGCAGGGTTTTCTATTTCAACACAAAGAGCTTTAATTATGATTGCTGTCGCTCTTTCTGGAATAATATTTTCCCGCAAAGTGGCATTATCACATATTTTAGCTTATGCACTGTTGCTAGTATTGTTATGGGATCCTCTATCAGTCTTATCGGCAGGATTTTGGCTATCGTTTGGGGCAGTTGCAATCATCGGCTATGCTTTAAGTTGCCGCCGCGAGCAAGGCATTTCCTCTTTGGCAAAATGGGGAATCGGTACTTGGCGCACTCAAATAGCCGTCGTCTTAGGCATGTTTCCCATTTCTTTATACATATTTGGTTATATCCCATTGACTTCGATCTTGGCTAATACCATTGCTATTCCCTGGGTGAGTTTTATTGTTGTACCATTAACCTTGCTTGGCACAGCAATTATTTTGTATTTGCCCGCATTAGGCGGCGAATTATTACAAATTGCGGCTTACACGCTTGATGCCCTCAACTCTTCTTTGGAATGGTTGGCTCATATTGACTGGGCGATATGGCAACAGCACACTCCACCACTATGGAGTGTACTCACAGCGATGATCGGCGTTGCGATTTTACTCTTGCCACGCGGTTTTCCAGCACGATGGTTAGGTATTATCTGGATATTACCTATTTTCTTTACACCACCGCCCTACCCAAATCGTGGCGAAGTTTGGTTTACCCTATTAGATATAGGGCAAGGTTTAGCAGCAGTCATACGCACTGAAAATTATGTCTTGCTCTATGATACGGGGAAAGCATTCAAAGGGCGAACAGTTATATTGCCTTTTTTTCGCGCAAAAGGAATACAACAGATTGATAAACTCTTAATCAGTCACGATGATAATGATCATAGCGGAGGGGCGCAAAGCGTATTAAAAAATTTCAGGGTGGATGAAATTCTCACCAGTGCGCCTGAAAAATTTAAAGAGAATAATGCGCGTTTATGTCAAGCAGGGCAATATTGGTATTGGGATGACGTTCATTTTCAGATTTTACACCCGCCTAAAAACTATCAAGCAAAAGACAATGATCGTAGCTGTATCTTAAAAATCACGACAATAGGTGGCACAATATTATTATCTGGGGATATTGAAAAAAGGACAGAATATCATTTAATAAAACAGTATCCCATTGATTTAAAAGCAGATATTCTCATCGTCCCCCATCATGGCAGCAAAACGTCATCAACGATTAATTTTATTAAGGCAGTGCAACCCATAATTGCTTTATTCTCGACGGGCTATCGTAATCATTTTGGACATCCCAAAAAAGAGATCGTACAACGTTATCGTCACCATAATATTAAAGTATGGAATACCGCACAAACGGGGGCGATTCAATTTCAATTATCAGCGGATGGGATATCGCCTCCTATTTTAGCGCGTGAAGAAATGCGCCGTTATTGGCATCAATAGGGCTTCAACGAAATTAATGGCTTCAACGAAATTAATGGCTTGAAATCGTTTTTTTCTAAAATCCGCTGTACTAAGTACCAATTCAACAAATCATAATGACTTGAAAATGAAACCAAGTCGCATTATAATCAAAAAATTGAGTCAGCTTGACTCATAACAAGATTCGAGGCTAAAGTTTTTTGAAGAAAAACTTTAGCCTCGAATGGTTTTTTCGTACCTGATATTGGTTTTGACTGAAAGCGAATAACCTTAAATATTGTCTCACTTTTTAGGAACAGAAATTATGCTAAAAAACTTAGCCATTTTATGGCTTATAAGCGTTACAGTGTTAATAATGCCAAATGCTCTCTTGGCAGTTGAAGAAGCTGGTGTTATTACAGAAGATGTTGAAGAAGCTGGTGTTATTACAGAAGCTGTTGAAGAAGCTGGTGTTATTACAGAAGCTGTTGAAGAAGCTGGTGTTATTACAGAAGATGCTGATGTTGTAGAAGGCGCTGTTATTCAGGAAATTTCAGAGGCGGCTAATCTGGTTGATAAAGATTCTGTCTCTGGAAAAGAGATTAGCTATGTTCAAGGCTATGTTAAAGGAATTGGTTCATGTTGCAAATGGTGGCATCATTGTTGGTATCGCTGTAAAGCGATTTCTAATGCCTTGGTAGGTTTATACATCAGAGCAAGTAATGAACAGGGTGGCGAACAATGGACGAAGGTAGGTGATGCTCAAACGGATGATAATGGATATTACTCGTTTGGTCAAATAAAAAACTACTGTGGACCAATACAGGTTAAGGTTCCTGGTTTACAACATTCTCCGGTTGTCGATTACAGCAGAAACTGCGGTCTTTTAGAAAGTGGAAGAGAGCTTAACATAAAAGGGACTTACCCTTGTCAGAACAGTAATAAGGAAATTCCGGCTCAATAAAATACCCACACCAAAAAGCGTTGTACTCCAAAAGCCGTTTTATCCGTTATACAGGTTTTTTGGCATTTTCCGTTCAACACTTTGGTGGTTTTTTTCCGTCCAACGCTTTAGCTTTGGACGGTTTTTTTTGTCCAACGCTTTGTACAGGACAATTTTTTATAAGCCATTGATGTGAATAGATAAATATTTTTACATGAAAAATCAATGAGTTATAAATACGCTATTGTACACAATTTTGTTCAAATATTGACGAGGCAGGAGCCACAAAGATTAAAAACGGGCTATCTTAAAACAAGAAAAGCCTTAGCAATTTGTTAAACTGTCAGAAAAAATTGTTTTGGAACGAGAAATTATGTCTTTTAGTTTAGGAGAATATCATGTTAGCACTTTCAGGTGTTTATCAAAATGGTCAGTTACTATTACAAGAAAAAGTGGAATTGACTCAGCCTGTCAAAGTGATAGTCACATTTTTAGAAGAAAAGAGGACAGATAATGATAATAAATTAAAGAAATTAGTTGCTGAACTCTATGCAAATGACAACATTCGAGGTTCAAGTTTTTTCTGTAAAAAAACTTGAACCTCGAATACATTTAAACAGGCACAGTCTTTATTAAACCATAGCCATTGGCAAGATACCGTCTTCGTATTAGAACAACAGGGTTGCCAATTATATTATGACAAAGATGATTGGGAAGAGGATTTAGAAACTTTTCGAGGTTTCAGTTTTTTGAAGAAAAACTGAAACCTCGAAAGCTTTATTTGATGAAATGGAAAATTCACGATGAAGACAATTATTTCAAATACGTCACCTCTTCGTTATTTGACTTGCATTGGTGAACATGATTTATTGCCACAATTGTTCGGAAAGGTTTCGAGGCTAAAGTTTTTTTTAAAGAAAAAAACTTTAGCCTCGAATTGATTCCAAGGGCTGTTTATCAAGAATTAACGCATAAAAATGCACCCCATTCTGTTCAAGAATACTTTCTGTCACTGCCCACTTGGATTGAAGTTTGTGAGGTAAAAAACTCTAATGATAATAGCTCATTACTTCACTTGGATGCGGGAGAAATTGAGGCGATTCTTTTATCCAAACAAAAGAAAGCTGATTTATTATTAATGGATGAAAAGAAAGGACGATTGACTGCGAAAGGGCAAGGTTTAATCGTTATGGGTGTATTAGGCGTATTAGAACTGGCTAATCGTCAACAGAAGGTAAATTTGCCACAAGCCATTGATAAACTATTACACCTAAATCCTGCAAGTAAAACT
>JAGLHR010000602.1 GCA_023143415.1 Thiomargarita sp.
AATGTTGTAGGGGCAATCCTTTATGATTGCCCTGATAAGAATATTGTTGTAGGGGCAATCCTTTATGGTTGCCCTGAGTAGTTACACGGATTTTAAAAAAACGTTGCATAACATTAACGCTATGAATTTATTATATTTAATCCGTTGTATTCCCAAATCCGTTGTACTCCGTTTCGAGCTTAGAAATCCGATTTTTTGAAAAAAATCGCTTAAACCTCATTACCAATTAAAGGTTGTGCCAATAGTAAATTGAAATAGTTCTAATTGATCCTCTTCTTTTTCATTAAGCGGTTTAGCAATACTAAAACTTAATACGCCCATCGGCGACAACCATATTGCAGACAAGCCCGTGGAATAACGTAACTCAGATGTGTCAAAGTCTTCGTCGTTGCCATACACATTCCCGACATCTACAAAGGCAGATATTCTAAATGAACGAGACTTTTTAACAAAAGGTATCGGCAAAATCACTTCCGCATTACCAATCACTTTTAAATTTCCCCCTAAGGGTAATCCATGAGAATCTAATGGCCCTAGGGTATTTCCCCTGAAACCACGTACTGTACGTGGTCCTCCAGCAATATAATTTTCAAAAAAGGGTAATTGATCAGTATCACCATACCCATTTCCATAAGCGACTTGCCCTTTAAGTAATAAAATATAATCTGTGATCAATGGGTATAACCACTGGTGCTTATATTGCACTTTATAATAGTTGAGATCACTAAATGGTAGGGTTACTTCTGCACTTAAATATTGTAACATGCCTTTATCTGGAAACAAAGCACGATTACGTGTATCATGTTGGATACTCGCATTAAGGCGATAGGAATTGTAAGTATTACCATTAGCCTTTAAAAAGTCAAATACCTCTGTTGCACTATAATCTGTGGTATTAAGTTGAGTGTGATCAAAAGCGACACCGAAATTAATATTGTTAAATTCTGTGAAGGGTAGCCCATAATTGAGTGCCGTTCCATACGCATCAGTGGTGTAACGGCTTAAATTGGCTTCTTCAGCGTTTGTCGTCCTGTAAAATACGTTAAAACCACGACTCACACCATCTATCGTTGTAAAAGGATTAAAATAAGAAAAACGATAGACTGTACGGACTTGACTATTATCAAATGTCACGCCAACACGTTTTCCAGAGCCTAAAAAATTATCTTGGATAACACTGGCACTGAATAAAACCCCATAAGTTTGCGAATAACCCATGCCTGCCATCAAGTTACCTGATGGTCTTTCGATGACGCTATAATTGACATCAATTTGATCATCAGTATGTGGCACACGCGGGGTTTCAACACTGACACTTTCAAAATAACCTAAACGTTCCAAGCGAGTCGATGAGCGTTTCACATCTTTAGTAGAAATCCAGCCGCCTTCCATTTGACGCATTTCGCGACGTAAGACTTCATCACGGGTTTTGCTATTGCCTTTAAAGTTAATGCGTCGCACATAAACCCGTTTGCCTGGATCAATATAAAAGCTTAAAGCGACCGTTTTCTTTTCACTATCAGGCTTTGTTACTGGATTGATTTGGGCAAAAGCATAGCCCTCATCACCAATCCGTTCAAGAATGGCTTCTTGACTTTTAGTGACTTTTTTACCCGAAAATACCTCGCCCGATTTGAGGGTTATTTTATCAAATAATTCTGCCTTCTTTACAATTAAATTGCCGAGGAGTTCTACTTTAGAGACGGTGTATTTATCTCCCTCAGTGAAATTAATTGTGAGATAAACCTCTTTTTTATCAGGCGTAATGGAAACTTGGGTGGAATCAATATTAAAGTTGATATAGCCGTGATCTAAGTAAAAAGAACGTAGCGTTTCTAAATCTGCGCCAAGTTGTATCGAAGAATATTGATTATCTTTGGTGATAAATGAAAACCACCCGCCTGTACTTAATGTCATTTCATCTAGTAAGTCTTCATCGCTTACAGATTGATTACCCACAAAATTAATCTGCTTAATTCGCGCAACGAGCCCTTCTTGAATATCCATTTGTATTGCAATGCGGTTACGGCTGATTGGCGTGACAGTTGATTTTATACGCACCGCATATTTGCCTAAATGAGAATATTGGCGTTGCAATTCCAATTCGACTTTTTCAAGCAATGAACGATTAAATACTCTGCCTTCGGCAAAACCAATATTTTTTAAACCACTGGTTAAATCTTCTGTTTCAATGTCTGTATTACCTTTAAAGGTAATTTTAGAAATCGCAGGACGTTCTTCAACGCGCACTACTAGGACATTGTGATCTCGTTCTAGGCGTATGTCTTTAAATAAACCTGTTTTATATAAAGCGGATATGGCAACACGGGTATCATTTATAGAAAAACGCTCTCCCACTGTCACAGGCAAGTAATTAAAGACAGTGCCCGCAGAAATTCGCCCTAATCCTTCCAAGCGAATGTCTTTGACTATAAAAGCGTCAAAGGCATAAGCGATACCGTGCAATAGCATCAAGCCTAGAAAAAGAGTTCCTCTATAGTTTTTCAGATAAAATATTTTATACATTTGTACACGCAGTTGCCATAGCCAAAAAATTGGGGTTCTTGAATTTTCTGAAAATCTATTCACTTGGAATTTTGTACTGGACATTTTTTTTGAATCAGAATTGACCGAATTTTAGAATTAACAGAATTTCTTATGAGGTTTTTGCAAAACTCTGAACACACGAGGTTTTAGAAATCCGATTTTTTTCTGAAAATTCTCAAATTCGGTCAATTCTGATTCAAACAAGATTAGAGGCGAAAGTTTATTTAAAGAAAATAAATCGCCTAGAAAAGATGATTTAAATCAATTATTTAAACAAAAATGTCCTGTACAGAAAGATAATTAAATAGTAACTACTCAGGTATTAAGTACATTCGAGGCTAAAGTTTTT
>JAGLHR010000603.1 GCA_023143415.1 Thiomargarita sp.
TAGGGTGGGTAGAGCGAGAGCGAAACCCACCGAACCGCCAAAAATGGTGGGTTTCGTTTCACTCTACCCACCCTACTTTTGACGATTTTTGACTTATGTATAACGATGATATCTGGAGCTTGGGAACGAGGGAAAATTTATTTCAAGGCTAACTGCTGAGTAGTTACTCCGTTTGATTCTAAAATTCGTTGTACTCAGTGCGTCTATTATTATTCAAAAAAAGGAGAAATAGAGATGTCTCAACCCGTTATTTTATGTGTAGATGATGAAAGGGTGATCTTAGATAGTCTTCAAATGCAGCTTGAAGAAGCCTTTGGCGAAACATATCTTTATGAATTTGCGGAAACCGCCGAAGACGCGCTTGAATTAATTGAAGAGTTAAATGAAGACGGAGATGATATACTTGTCATCGTCTCTGATTGGCTAATGCCGGGGCTGAAAGGAGATGATTTTCTGATTCGCGTTCATAAAAATTTTCCCAACATTGTCAAAATATTATTAACTGGTCAAGCTGATGAAAGTGCGATTAAGCGTGTTCAGCAAGAAGCCAATCTTCATCGTTGTATCAATAAACCCTGGACAGATGAAGAATTGGTTAATACGATTAAACAAGGTTTGGAAAAATTATGAATGTTATTAATGGTGAATTAATAATTCACCATTAACCATATTGCGAGCAAAAATATGAGTCAACCTGTCATTATATGTGTTGATGATGAACAAACGATACTTGATAGTTTGAAAATAGAGCTAAAGCAAGCATTCAACGATCAGTATCTCATTGAGACGACAGAAAGCGGTGAAGAAACATTAGAGTTAATTGAGGAACTGCTAGAAGAACAATATGAAGTCCCCTTGATTATATCCGATTATATTATGCCCAAAATGAAGGGTGATGAACTTTTAAAACGTTTTCATTTGCTCTCTCCAAGCACACGTAAAGTCATGCTCACAGGGCAAGCAGATATTGAGGCGGTTGCTAATGCTATTCAGTATGCCAAATTGTATCGTTATCTTGCCAAACCATGGAACAACAACGATCTGATTTTAACCGTCTCTGAAGCCATTAAAAGCTATTTTAAAGATAAACAGATTGCTGAGAAAAACAAGGAATTAGAAAGAAAAGTCAAAATTTTTCATCAATTTGTGCCGGGTCAATTTCTTAAACTTTTACATCTCAAAGACAATGATGATATTGAATTAGGTGCTTGCGTTGAAAAAACAATGAGTATTATGTTTGCTGATATTCGGGGGTTCACGAAGATTTCAGAAGACATGACACCGCAAGAAAATTTTAATTTTATCAATTCTTATTTAAGCAAGATGGAACCCATTATTAATGAACATCATGGGTTTATTGATAAATATATTGGTGATGAAATTATGGCTTTGTTTTCACACAATGCTGATGATGCGGTTCAGGCGGGAATCGTTATGTTAAAACAGATCATCAAACATAATCAGCAAAGTGCTGATTCTCCTGCCATTTCAATCGGTATTGGGATACATACGGGACCATTAATGCTTGGCACCGTCGGCGGTAAAAACCGTATGGATGGTACGGTTATTTCAGATGCCGTGAATTTATCCTCACGAGTTGAAGAATTAACTAAAAATTATAACACACCCATGTTAATTACAGAAGAAACCTGTCAACAATTAACCAATGTTTCGCAATATAAGATTAGGCTTATTGATCATGTCACCGTCAAAGGAAAAACTCAAGAAGTGACTATTTATGAAGTTTTTGATGCGGATGACTCTTCAAGCATTGAAATGAAA
Source organism: Thiomargarita sp. (assembly GCA_023143415.1). GTDB lineage: Bacteria > Pseudomonadota > Gammaproteobacteria > Beggiatoales > Beggiatoaceae > QNES01. Next base: position 1,783 of record JAGLHR010000603.1, read on the forward strand.
TCAAAGACTTCACCTGATTTTGAAGAGGGTGTTAAATATTTTCATCAAGAGCAGTTTGATAACGCACGGATTTTGTTTGAGAAGGTTTGTAAGATAAATAAGAATGATAAAGCGGCACAAGTTTATTACGAAAATTGCCAACATATATTAAACATGATAATGCCCGAATTGCCCCATATTCTTATTGTCGATGATACCCCTTTCAATGTGCGTATATTAGCGCATTTTTTGAATCAAAACCGTTTTAAAGTTTCGGTGGCGGAAAGTGGTGAAAGTACTTTAAAAATGGTGAAACATAACCCTCCACTTTTAATTTTATTAGATATATTATTACCCGGTATAGATGGCTTTGAAACTTGTCAGAGACTTAAAGCCAATTCAGAAACTCAAGATATTCCCGTTATTTTTATGAGTGATTTGACGGATACCGGTGATAAAATAAAAGGTTTTAAAGCCGGTGCTATTGATTACATTACGAAACCTTTTCGCTCCGAAGAGGTATTAATGCGGATTAAAACGCATTTAAATTTGATCCATTTACAACAGCAGCGTCAATTAAGAAGCTCATTAAAAATAAGTAACTCAAAACTCAAAGCGAGAATAGAAGAACTGATCGTTCATAGTTTATAATTTTTCGTAACGACTCAGCCTTGAAATGCGAATTAAGGAATGTGCATGAAATATATCATGTTGAATCAGACCTGACAGG
>JAGLHR010000604.1 GCA_023143415.1 Thiomargarita sp.
GAGCTTGGGAACGAGGGGGCGAGGGAGCTGAAAACCTCGTCGGGAACTATTAAATTCTCATTCCTCAATTTGCATTGAATGATACTGTTTAATCAATTCACGAAGCTGTTTAATCTCAAACTCGTTAGCTAATTTGCGGATATTATTGGCAAAAGGGACAAATTGCTGATCCATTTTTTCAAGTTTAGTCGCCTCTTTAAGAATACCACTTATATTACCCCTCATCACTAAATTAAATAAGATAGCGACTTGTTCTGCGGGGGGTTGTACTAACTTTGCTGTGGCTAAATCCTTCTTTAACTCTATTGAATCTTTATATATCTCACTTTCCGCGCATTTCTCGTCTGATGGCGTATTGATAGCATACGTCCATGTTAATCCCAAATGTTTTTGTAACGTTTTTAATATGTTATCAATATGAAAGGGTTTATGGATAAAATCGTTATAACCGACTTCTAAACCTTTTTTTTGCTTTTTAGCATCGAAGGCGATGGCTGAAGTGATTATAATGGGCAACTTTTTCAACTCTGAGCTATTTCTGATTTTACGCACAAGTTCAAAACCGTCCATTATTGGCATCACCAAGTCTGTGAAAATCAAATCAGGATGAAATAAATAGGCTTTCTCTAAACCGTCTTGACCATCATTACCTTCAAAGGTTTCAAAACCCAAACAATTTAACAGATTAATCAAGAGGAAGCGATTTTCCTTTTGATCATCAATGACCAAGATTTTACGTCTAGCCCCTTGGTAACCTGTTACTACGCTTTTTTTAGTTTCTTTAGAAGATAATTTAGGTACTTTTAAATCCAGCACCGTCCAAAAAATACTGCCCTGATTTAATGTACTTTTAACATGTAGCGTTCCCTCCATCATCTCAATCAGTGTTTTCGTGATAGATAAGCCCAAGCCTGAACCTTCAACTTCTTTATATTCCTTGTTCCCCTGTTGATAAAAAGGTAAAAATATGTGTTCCCTTTCCTCATCAGCAATTCCAACACCTGTATCTTCTATTTGAAATAGGAACTTTTGAGTGAGGTATGGATTATAATCCTCTATTGTTTCTTGTAAACCGATTTTTAGAGTAATTCCACCATTTTTAGTAAATTTAACCGCATTACCCAGCAAGTTAATAAGAATTTGCCGCAGCCTTTTTTCATCGGCATGAACTACAGATGGTATAGATGATAAGGGCTTGTAAATAAAAGAGAGTCCTTTTTGTTCAGCATAATTTTGAAATAGCTTAACAATATCCTCAATAAACTTTTGAAAAGGGAAATCGCTTGGATAGAGTTTTATTTGACCGGTTTCAATTCTTGAAATCTCTAATATATCGTTAATCAGTGTCAGCAAAGAGTTGCCACTCTGTTCAATGGTTGCGATACTTTTTTCTTGACTCGCCTTTAAATTTGTGTCACGGCTAAGAATTTGCGTTTGTCCCAAAATACTGTTGAGTGGTGTACGAAGTTCATGGCTCATGTTAGCTAAAAAAGTACTTTTTGCACGGTTAGCTAATTCGGCATCACTGCGTGTTTTTTCAGCAACGGCTAACATCTGCAAGGTTTTTTGATTAGCTTCTTGGAGATCAAGGTAAAGTCTTAAATTTTCCAGCGCGAAAGCGCATTGATGTGCCATGATATGAATCATGTCTTGATCTGCTTTACTCAAGTAATGCGCATCTTCTAAATAGACAAAACCTATCGTTTTTTTCTGATATTCAAGTGGAATCAATAAAGAACCGGGTGGTAACAGTTCATTGGACGATTTGTCCAAGATGCAGATCAAATAATTTTTTATGATTGCCTCTATTTCTTGATCCTTATCCTTTTTGGCAAAACGACCCGTTCCTGATTGAATCGCAACATCATTAGTCGTGACGACGACACCGTTACTTACTGTAGCAATAAGGCTACTTTCACCTAAATTGCACAGGTTGATAATTTGAGTCAGCACCCCGTTGAAAAATTGCTTGAGAGATTGGGGATGATAAAATGTCGGTGCTGCATCAAGAATTTTTCTGAGTGCTTTCCGGTTTGTATCAAGAACAGTTAGATCGCGGAAGGACTTCAAGGCAACACGCATGGTGGTATAGAGTTTCTGTGCAGTCAGCTCTGTTTTGTTCTTGTAGTCATCAATATCGTAATGTTCAATCACCGCTCTTTCTGGAGCCATGCCGGGTTGACCGGTACGAATAATAAGGCGTATTAAAGAATTTTTGAGTTCATGACGGATAAAGTCAATTAATTGCAATCCGGCATCATCCGTTTCCATAACCACGTCAATTAAAGCAACTGCTATATTCGGCTCTCTTACTAAAATTTCCCGTGCTTCTACGCCTGACATGGCTTGAAATATTTGTAATTTTTTATTTGCAAATTCAAAGTTTTTCAAGCCCAAACGAGTCATGGAATGTATATCAGACTCATCATCAACAATCAATATTTTCCAAGGCGGCGTTTTTAACTTTTGGTTTTCTTGGACGTTAACGTCCTTTTTTTTTCTGACAAGTTTCATGGCTGAAATAGTGAGCAGGCAGGTTAGTTTTTTCTGGAGTCCAACGCTTCAGCTTTGGCGATTTAATACACGGTTCCAAAGCTGAAGCGTTGGACTCCAATTTCCACTTTAAATTCCTAACGAACGGTTAAAATACTTTCTTCATAATTCACAACCGCCACAGTATGACTTCATCAGGCACATTTTCACGCGGTAATACGCCCTTGACATCAATCACAATGCCCTTGCCTTGTTCTAATAAACTTTGCAATCCTGCCCAACCTGCTTGTATAAACGCTTGATGAGGGACAGCCAATACAACACATTGCGCTTTCTGTAAACTTTGCTTTGAGTTGAGTGAAATCGCAAGATCACGCATCACTTCTTGAACATCTGCTAAGGGATCATGTACCTGTACTTTAATACCGTGCTGTTCTAAAGCGTGTACAATATCTATCACGCGACTATTGCGTAAATCAGGTACATTCTCTTTGAAAGATAAACCTAATATAGTCACCGTGCTTTCTTGTACTAGATAACCGTTGTTTTTTAAATATTCTAATACATTGTATGCAATAAATGCACCCATATCATCATTAATGCGTCGTGCGGCTGGGATAATTTGCGGATGATAGCCCAATAGTTCCGCCTTATGGCTCAAATAATAAGGATCGACACCAATACAATGCCCTCCGACTAAACCTGGTGTGAAGGGCAAAAAATTCCACTTTGTTCCCGCAGCGGCGAGTACATCATGGGTATCTATGCCCATTCTATTGAATATCATGGCTAATTCATTCATTAAAGCGATATTAATATCGCGCTGTGTGTTTTCAATGACTTTAGCCGCTTCTGCGATTTTAATACTGGGTGCGCGATGTACACCTGCTGTTATTACTGATTCATAAACTTGAGCGATGATTTCTAAGGTTGGTTTCGTCAAGCCTGAGACGACTTTGATAATATTGGTGAAGTTATGCGCTTTATCCCCTGGGTTAATGCGTTCTGGAGAGTAACCGACACTAAAATCAGAGCCACAGCGTAAGCCCGATTGCCTTTCTAAAACGGGAATACAGGCTTCCTCTGTCGCTCCTGGATAAACTGTTGATTCATAGACAACAATATCTCCGGCTTTTAATTGGCTTCCAAGCGTTTTTGAGGCTTTTAGAACAGGCGATAAATTGGGTTGTTTGTCTTCATCTACCGGTGTTGGTACGGCAATAATGTGAAAATCGGCATTGCGTAGTTCTGCGGGATTAGTGGTAAATTGAATCTCTAACTCTTGTAAATCTTCGGAGGCTATTTCATTTGTGCGATCATATCCTTCATTCAGTTCAGTGATACGTTGTTTGTCAACATCGAATCCAATCGTTCGATCTTGTTTTGCAAAGGCGACAGCGACGGGTAAGCCGACATAGCCTAAGCCTATGATGGAAATTTTGCGATTATGTTTCATTTGAATTATTGTAATTACTCAGGGCAACCACAAGGGATTGCCCCTACGTATAAATATTTTCGTCACTCGATTTATGAATCTGGTTGTAGGGGCAATCCTTTATGGTTGCGTTGTAGGGGCAATCCCTTGTGGTTGCCCTTATGTAGGGGCAATCCCTTGTGGTTGCCCTTATGTAGGGGCAATCCCTTGTGGTTGCCCTTATGTTAGAAACGTGCATGAAATAATATCGACAATTAGACCTGTCAGGTCTGATTCAACATTAATTTTCCGAGTTCACTCGCTTTAAAAATCTGTATTGGCTTATGGGCTGTACTACGATAATAAATATTAATGTTATCAATATCTGGATCGTTTGCCATCAAATCAATAAGACGTTGGGATAAAAGTTGTGCCTCTTTCAAGTCTTGCACGAGGCTTAAAGGTAAATAAATCTCTATCGTTAATTCACCCGATAAATAATGTAAAGTGATTTGTTCAATCGCACCAGCCATTTCTAAAGATAGCCAATGTTGCTGCAAACGCGCCGTAATTTCATCGCGGAAGGGTAAATTTGAAGTCGTTTTAGCGATTTCATCATTTTCAACATCAATATGCACTAATACTTCCGTAATTTTTGGCATTTCAGATATCAGACGTGTACGCACAGCAGTACTGATTTTATGTCCTTCCGATACACTGATACGGGGATCAACCAAAATATGTATATCCACTAAAACATTGATTCCCATTTTGCGGGTGCGTAATTGATGGAAACGGCGAACCCCTTGAACAGATTTAATAATCTTTTCAATTTCAATGAGTTGCTCTTTTCCTAATCCAGTGTCTATCAATTCCTTAATGCCGGGCAAGCTCAACGAAAAGCCAATATAGCCAATCATAATACTGATCCCAATCGTCGCAACCGCATCTAACCAGAGGAAACCTAACATACTTCCCCCCACACCAATAAATACTATCACTGATGAAATCGCGTCACTACGATGATGCCAAGCATTCGCCCGTAACATGGGTGAATGCACCCGTTTAGCGACATATATTGTGTATTGATATATCCCTTCTTTGATGAGAATAGACAAAAGGGCTGCGGCAAGGCTGATACTTGTGGGCTGCAATAACAATGCTGGTTCAAATAAACGCATTGTGACATCTATCAATAAGCCCGCTGCCATTAATAAGAGTAAACCACCTCCGGCTATAGTCGCTAACGTTTCAATGCGCCCATGCCCATAAGGATGCTCAACATCGGGAGGCTGCGTACTATATTTAGCGGCAATTAACGTCACCACACCGACGAGTAAATCCGATAAAGAATGTAAACCGTCTGCAATCAAGGCTTGCGAATGTCCAATTATGCCAAATATGATTTTAAGAAGAGTCAATAAGATATTGATCGTTATAGCCAATAGTGTAATATTGCGTATGGCAATATAACGTTCTTCTTGTGATATTTTGGATGAAGATGGTTTCAACATTTTTCTGAATTTTAACGTATTGATTATGAAGTGTTTTTTGAAAAAAACTGTTCAAAAAACAAACTTCTGAACTGCTGCCACTATGGATGGATGAAATTCTTGAAAGGGTAGGAGGGGGAGGAAATGATTGTTGCTGAGAATCATTCAATTGAGTTTTAGACCTGACAGGTTTCAAAAACCTGTCAGGTCTGTTGTTTGCGTCAATAAACTCTGATTTAAGTGAAAAAACCTTTACAAACTATAATACATATCAAACTCTATTGGATGAGTCGTCATACGCATACGTGTGACATCTTCTGTTTTGAGTTCGATATAAGCGTCAATCACGTCGTTAGTGAAAACGCCTCCGGCCAACAAGAATTCACGATTTTTATCAAGAGCTTCCAATGCTTGTTCCAAAGAAAAACACACTGTCGGAATGTTTTTCTCCTCTTCAGGCGGTAGATCATATAAATCTTTGTCCATCGGTTCGCCCGGATGAATCTTGTTCTGAATACCGTCCAATCCCGCCATCAGCATCGCAGTAAAGGCAAAATACGGATTACCTGTAGAATCTGGAAAACGTACTTCAATACGACGCGCTTTTGGACTGGTGACGAATGGAATACGCACCGCCGCCGAGCGGTTACGTGCCGAATAAGCTAACAATGTTGGGGCTTCAAAACCGGGGACAAGACGTTTATAGCTATTAGTCGTGGCATTGCTAAAAGCGTTGATGACACGGGCATGCTTGATAATACCACCAATATAGTAAAGGGCGGTTTCTGACATATTGCCATATTTATCGCCAGCAAATATATTGTTGCCATCTTTAGTCAGAGATTGATGTACGTGCATACCGTTGCCATTATCTCCGACTAGCGGTTTAGGCATAAAGGTGGCTGTTTTACCGTAGCCATGCGCGACATTCATTACAACGTATTTCAGAATTTGTACTTCATCGGCTTTTTTGACTAAGGTATTGAAGCTAACGCCGATTTCACCTTGTCCTGCTGTTGCTACTTCATGGTGATGAACTTCGACTTTTATACCCATTTCTTCCAATGTCAAGCACATTGCGGATCGAATGTCATGATGAGAATCAACTGGAGGAACTGGAAAATAGCCGCCTTTTAGGGAGGGACGATGTCCTAAATTTCCATCAGGATAGACTTTTTCTGAATTCCATCCGGCTTCCTGTGAGTCAACTTGACAAAATGAACCGCTGATATTGGAACCCCAACGCACATCATCGAAGATGAAAAATTCGTTTTCTGGACCAAAATAGGCGGTATCAGCAATACCGGTAGATTTGAGGTAATTTTCCGCCCTTTTTGCTAAAGAACGGGGATCGCGTTCGTAGCCCTGCATCGTCATTGGCTCAATGACATCACAACGCAAGTTTAAAGTCACTTCATCCGCAAAAAGATCAATAACTGCTGATTCAGCTTCTGGCATCAAAATCATGTCAGATTCATTGATACCTTTCCAACCGGCAATGGATGAGCCGTCAAACATTTTGCCTTCTTCAAATAAGTCTTCATCAACAACATGTGCTGGCATAGACACATGCTGTTCTTTGCCTCTGGTATCTGTAAAACGGAAATCAACAAATTTGACATTGTTTTCCTTGAGCATGTTTAAAACATTTTCTCCAGACATATAATTTATCACTTCTTAGTTTAGTAGTCGTTTTTTTCAAAATTATCAAAACGGGATTTAGAGATGTTCAATTTTTTTATCGCATTAAAACAGTTGGAATTTTATCATAGATAAATGAAATATGGAAGGGGCGTGATGATTTATAGCTGTTGAGATTCCTCAAGGCTGTTGAGACTCCTCAAGGCTGTTGAGATTCCTCAAAGCTAAAGCGTTGAGACTCCTCAAAGCTAAAGCGTTGTACTCCATTTGTTAGGAATATTTGTAACTACTCAGGGCAACCACAAGGGATTGCCCCTACATAAGAATCTTGTTGTAGGCTGCACACCTTTATGTCAGAATATTGTTGTAGGGGCAATCCTTTATGGTTGCCCTGAGTAGTTACAATATTCCTAACAACACAGCAAATAATGGTTTTAAATTAGCTGGAATCGTAAATACATCAATATCTTTATAAATCATTTTCTCCTGTCGATCTAAAATACCAAATTGCCAAATGTTGCCAACTGTTACAGCACCATATATCGGATTACTTGTTTCTGAATATTGTTCCATCGCAATTAACTCAACAGCTAATTGGGTAAATCCTTTTTCCATATCTGCATTTTTAGCTTCAATAATGATGAAATCTGTCTTGGAATGAATAAAATAGTCAATATTTCCCTTTAATTTATCATTAATTTTAATTGGATATTCGACATCAATATCAAAATCAGAATAGTCTAACAATTCTAACAATAATGGTGAGATCAAAAACTCTCGTTTAGCCGCTTCAGAATTGAGGGATATATGTGGTAATTTTTTATAGAATGTTTGAGTTAAACGATCAAGTTTTAAATGAGAAACATCCTTTTTAGGTAATTCAAGCTGCTTTAATTGGAATTGATAACCAAATTCTGCGACGATGTCTTTAGTTGGATATGGTAATTTAAAATAATCGGAAAATGTGTAGTTGTCATTAGTTAGGATTTTCATAATCGTTTGGTGAATAAAGAAATCCGTTTCAAAAATCGGATTTCTAATGCGAATTAAAAGTTGAAATTTTGAAAATGGAGTTCGAGGTTTTAGTATAAGTAGGGTGGGCAAGGTCTTTTTCGTGCAACGGCTTCCTCATTATAAAAGGTAACTACTCAGGGCAACCACAAGGGATTGCCCCTACATCAGAAGATTTTCGT
>JAGLHR010000605.1 GCA_023143415.1 Thiomargarita sp.
ATACAATCCTTGTAGTTATTGTTATAAGACGAAAAACAGGCGGCCTGTTCGAGTTACAAGAAACGGCCAGTTTTTTGAAAAAACTGGCCGTTTCTATTTGTGGGGCAATCCATTGTGGTTGCCCGCAACGATGGGCAAACTAATAATCGCCTCTAACCCACCACCAGCACGATGACGCAAAATAATATCTCCCCCGTGAGCGCGTGCAATATTTCTAGCGATACTCAATCCCAAGCCCGTGCCACCCGTCGCACGATTACGAGATTTCTCTAAACGGTAAAATGGCTCAAATACGGTTTCTAAAGCCGCTTCTGGAATACCTTGCCCTTCATCTGCAACAATCATAAGCAATTGATTTTCCTGTTTTTTAAGGCTAATCTTCACATTTTTACCGTATTTATGGGCATTGTCGATGAGATTGACAAGGCAACGTTTGAGAGATTGGGGATGAGTAGATAACGGTGGAGGCGTATATCCCTGTTCAATTGTCACGGGTAATCCCATTTCTTCATAATCTGCTTGCAGACTGTCTAATAAAGCACGAATGTCTAAAAGCTGAACCGGTTCCACAATTTCCAATCCCCGCATAAAATCTAAAGTCGCTGCCGTCATGGATTGCATCTCATCCAAATCTCTGATAAAGCTATCGCGGCGTTTTTGATCTTCTAATTGTTCGACTCGTAAACGTAGGCGCGTGAGGGGTGTTTTTAAATCATGGGAAATGGCGGTGAGAATACGGGCACGATCTTCTAAATAACGGGTGAGTCGCGTTTGCATGAGATTAAAAGCGTGAGCGGCGCGACGTACTTCTGTCGGGCCATTTTCAGAAAGTGGGGGATGATGAATGTCTCGCCCCAAATGTTCAGCGGCATCTGCTAAAATGGCTAAAGGGCGTGTGAGCCAACGCACCGTCATTATGGACAAACTTAGCACTGTGAACAATAATACAGCCAAAGTGATCAATAATCGCCAAGGTGTTATTTTGGTTTCAAGAGGATGAAGATGTTCAAAATTAACCCAATGACCATCCCGCAATTGTATTTTAGCAAAAAATGGGGGATGAAAACGGCTTTTGAATAAACGAGCTATCAAGCTGCGAGTGGGCGGTGGGTTGTTTTCAACAATACATAAAGGCTGATCATTTCCTAAATGGCGGTGCAGACTCGTCACAAGGGACGCAAAAACCGGTGAATAGGCTTTCCCCTCTAAACACTCAACATTTGAGTTCAAAAAAACCCGTAAACGCAAAGTATTGAGTACGGCAAGAAGTGGTTCCCGTTTTTGATGTGGCAAAGAATCCAACATTTTTACCGTTTCAGTCATACGCAAAATTAATTGTTTTTCTTGGTGTTTAAACCTTTGCTGGTTCCGATCTTTAAAGAGAATAAAAATACTTAACGCTTGTGCTAATAATAAACCTGTCAATAGCACTAAAACTAAACGACCAAATAAGGATGAGGGTAAGAGGCGCATTATTAATGGTGAATGGTGAATGGTGAATGGTTAATGGTTAATATTGTTATTTGTTAATGAATCATTAGAGTTTTTCTGCACCTCAGTCGCTAATACATAACCTGCACCTCGCGCCGTTTTTATGATATTCGGCTTCTTTGCATTTTCCCCTAAATGACGGCGCAGCCTGCCGACTAATACATCAATACTCCGATCAAAAGCGAAAGCTTCCCGTCCTTGACTCAATTCTAATAATTGATCCCGTGTTAATACCCGTTTGGGATGTTCCAAAAAAACACGCAATAAACGAAACTCGCCCGCACTCAAGGGAACGACAACCCCCGCGGGTGAAACTAAATGACGTGTCACTAAATCTAGTGTCCAATCAGCAAAAAGTAATCGCGATTTCGTTTCGACTTCTATTTCATCAGGACCAGGCAAAGTACGGGTACGACGCAATATCACTTTAATTCGTGCCAATAACTCGCGTGGATTAAAAGGTTTAGACAGATAATCATCGGCACCCATTTCTAAACCAATAATGCGATCAGTCTCTTCTCCCAATGCGCTGAGTATAAGAATAGGCACATTGAAACGGGCGCGTAGATTGCGACAGAGTTCTAAACCATCTTCTCCGGGCAACATCAAATCTAATATCACCATATCGATTTTTTTTTCATCAAACGTCCGCCATAAGGCTTTACCGTTGCTCACGGCGGTTGCCCGAAACCCATTTTTTTCTAAATAATCCTGTAATAAGCGGCAGATTTCCAAATCATCGTCAACGATAAGGATGTGATCAAGTCGGTTTGTCATAATAATAAGGTTAAATGATTTTTGGTTGTGCTGAAAAAGTATTTTGTAGGGTGGTTTCGAGGTTTTAGTTTTTTGAAGAAAACTAAAGTCGAGTCGAGGCTAACGTTTTTTCTTTTAAAAAAAACGTTAGCCTCGACTCGAAAACGTCTTTTTGGTGCAACGGCGAGATAGACCGTTCCGTTGAAAAGTTGAAAAATGGTGGGTTTCCATTTCATTCCTACCCACCCTACGACATTTCTGATTTTGGTCTCTTATCAAAATTGAGAGGTAGGGTGGGTAGGAACGAAGTGGAAACCCACCGTTCCGTTGAAAAGTTGAAAAATGGTGGGTTTCACTCTCGCTCTACCCACCCTACATAATGACCACCAAATTTTAATAAGATACGAGATTTATCTGAATCTAAAAAGTGAGTGTTATTTTGATAATAGTGAGGTTCTTGCAAAACTCGAAAGCATCGGAATAAATTCCGATGCTTTTCTTTCGAGGCGAAAGTTTTCCTTCAAAAAACGCCTCGAAACGAGTTTTGCAAGAGGCTCTAGTTTATACTATTTTTGAACAGCGCGTCAATACCATTAAGTTAAGCCAGGGCGAACACGCAGGTTCGCCCCTACAAGCACAGAATACGCAGGGTTTTGTAGGGGCAGTCCTACGTGTCTGCCCTTAACTTAATGGCATTGGCACCAGCGCGTGGAAAACAGAAAATCATCAATATCATGTTGGTGGGCAACCACGTTGCCCACCCTACATGGCTCACTGCCATTAAGTTAAGGATTAAAAAACAATTTTTCTTTTACGTTTCAAATAATTAGCTTGAAGTCGAGCAGAACGTTTTTTTCTAGGAACGTTTCTCTCTAATTGATACCGGATTAGTTAAAAATAATTTTTCCAAACGCCCGAGCACGACATCAGATTTTTCCTCTGAAAAGAGGAGAGCCATCGCTTGATTTTTGATTGCATTAAAGGAAACGACACGATTAACTTTTTGTTTATTTTTAGTCGGTTTTTCAGCGAATTGTTCATCAATATCTGCGGTTAAAATAGATTCAAGTCCGGTTAAATATATTGTTGAATAGAAATCCTGATAGACTGATTCTGCGGTTTTTCCAGAAAAATTTTCTAAATTAAGACGAGTTTTCAAAGTAAAATCCTTCTACTCCCCAACGTAAATGATAAATTT
>JAGLHR010000606.1 GCA_023143415.1 Thiomargarita sp.
AGTGCGTAACATCAGTTATTAATTGTACTATAGAGGCTCTTGCAAAACTCTAAAAAATGCCATTGTTTCAGACGAATAAAAAATTAAAGTGAATAAAAACAAATGCTTGTATTATTTCGTTTTCCTTCAAATCAGTGAAAAAGTGAGTTTTGCAAGAGGCTCTATAGTTAATTTTATTATGATTCTATCCAAAGCTAAAGCGTTGGATTCCTATTCCAAAGCTAAAGCGTTCGACTCCAAAAAATTTACAATTGGAGTACAACGCTTCAGCTTTGTACAACAATCACCAATTGGAGTACAACACTTCAGCTTTGTACAACATTAATCAAACACTATGAAAAATCAAATAATAAGCCTATTTTTTTTAATGATTATCGGTACTGCCCCCTTGACTAGCACGGCAGAAGAAAAACCGCTCGCTGATAGGTTGAGCCAACTGATAAACCAGGGCGATGCTTTTTTCCAACAAGGCGATTTTCAACAGGCTACAAAGCAGTGGGAAAAAAGTTTAGCACTCTGTCATAAAAATACAAGCCAACATATTGATGTTTTGACACGATTAGCTGCTGCCTACCAGAATTTTGGTATGCACAGTGACGTTTTTCATACACTTGATAAGGCAATATCCATTGCTGAACAACGACAAGATGCCATGCGTAGTGCCATTATTCTTACTCAGTTAAGCGATGCGTGGCTATCTATCGGAGACGCTCAGGAAGCATTATTGTTAGCGGAGAATAGTATTGTCGATGCGAAAAACGCGAAAGCACAAAAAGTGTTGGCAATGGCATTAAATAGTCAGGGCAATGCCTTTTTCATTTTGCAATACTTTCCAGAATCAATCAAGGCTTATAATGAAAGTGCTCAACTTGCAGAGAAAGTGGGTGAATTTGGATTAGCTGTGAAAGCTTGTATCAATAAGTTAAAGGCTGAAATCAATTATCGCCCTTTAAAAGAAGTCATTAAGACGCTGGATGACGTTTATGCCAAGATTAGCATTTTACCCAATGGCTATGAAAAGGCAAATTACTTGGTTTCCGTTGGCATTCAGAGTCAGTTGATATTACAAAACCCAGAAATGGCTCAATGGCAAAAGCAAAAAGTCACATTATCAGCTTACCAATCTTTTATAGATGCGGCGCAAATGGCTAAACTGACGAAAAATGTTCACCTCATTTCTATCGCTTATGGACAACTGGGGCGATTGTATGAAAAAGAACACCGCTATACTGAAGCATTGTCATTGACTAGACAGAGCATTTTTTTTGCCAAACAAAGTCATTTTCCTCATACCCTTTATCGTTTGTATTGGCAACAAGGGCGGATTTTCAAGGCGTTGAATCAGTTTGATCAAGCAATAGCTGCATATCGTTTATCCTCTCAAACACTTAAACCAATCCAATCTGTCTTAGAAACAGGTTACCGTCATCTTCCGGGCACTTATAACGAAGTAGTCAAACCTGTTCATTATGAACTGGCTGATTTACTGTTACAAAAAGCAGCGACGACTATTAACGCTCAAGCGCGGCAACGTCAACTCAAGGAGGCAGTAGCAACAGTCGAATTGGTGAAAGTGGCTGAACTTAAAGAGTATTTTCAAGATGAATGTCTTCTGAGCCAACAATCTAAAGCCATAGAACTTGATCAAATTTCATCGCATACAGCCATACTTTACCCTATTCCCTTGCCTGATAGATTAGTCATTCTCGTCAGTGTAGCAGGTGAATTTCATCAAACCGTTGTACCTGTTAGTGCCGAGCAGCTGAACGAGGCGACTTTGGATTTAAGACTCGGTTTGCAAACTCGCCCTAATAACCGCTTTTTATACAAGGCAAGGCAACTCTATGATTGGTTGATACGCCCTATCAAAACATTGTTGACTGAACACCAAATTGATACTTTAGTCGTGGTGCCAGATGGAAAATTACGCCTGATTCCCTTTTCCACCCTACATGACGGTAAGCATTTTTTGGTTGAAAAATATGCGATGGCACTGACACCAGGGCTGACGTTGCTTGATCCAAAACCAATTCGTTGGGATAACAGTAATATCCTCTTAGTTGGTTTATCCGATGCTGTGCAAGATTATCCGCCGTTGCCCAACGTGCCAAAGGAATTACAAAGCATATTAGACTCTACTCAGGGGGTTGCCAATAGCAAGCGTATTTTAAATGCGGAATATTCTATTAAAAACTTTCGTCATCAATTGAAAAGAAGTGACTATTCAGTCATTCATTTGGCAACACATGCTGAATTTAATGCCGATCCAGAACGAACCTATTTGTTGACTTACAAAGAAAAGATGACGATGAATCAGCTACAAGAAGTGATCGAATCCCTAGCAACGCCTTTAGAATTATTAACTTTAAGTGCCTGCCAGACTGCAGTCGGTGATGATCGCGCCGCGCTAGGGCTCGCTGGGGTTGCTGTCAAAGCAGGTGCGAGGAGTGCCATCGCCACTTTGTGGTTTGTTGACGATGAGGCGACTTCAATCGCGATCACTCAGTTTTATAAACAACTTTTGGAAACGCCTGGGCTTTCTAAAGCTAAAGCATTACAAAACGTACAGAAAAAACTGATTGCCCAAGATCGCTATTGGCATCCTAGCTATTGGGCACCGTTTTTATTGATTGGAAATTGGTTGTGAAGATTTGAACAGAATTTAAAAACCTATTTAAATTCAAATGTTTAGCTTTGAATTTGGAGAACAACGCTTTAGCTTTGAGCTTCAGTAACGACTCAGGGCAACCATAAA
>JAGLHR010000607.1 GCA_023143415.1 Thiomargarita sp.
TACAACATTTCAGCCTAAAGTTTTTTGAAGAAAAACTTTAGGTTGAAATATTCTTATTCCGACTGACGAAAATATTTTTTTGTAGGGGCAATCCCTTGTGGTTGCCCTGAGTAGTTACGAATAATTCACCATTAGAGAAATTCACCATTAACTCACCACTCCAAAATTTCTTCCGCCATTCCAATATCATGCGCGACACATAAATCACGCGCGGGTTTGGTAAAACCACCTAATGAGAAGTAAGCCGCTAAAACCTTCACATCGGGGAATTGAGTCTGATAGACTTTCACTTTTTCTTGAAAATCAGTAATGAGCGACGATCCGACAGGAGTCTGCGTTTTTTTGACTTCCACTAAAACGACTCGTTCATCCGAAGATTCTGCCACGATATCCAATTCCATGTTTTTGCCATCTTCACGCTGAATGTGAACACGTTCTTTCACTTTTTGCAGGTTTAACGCTGTCGTATCGGTGACATTGGAAAAAAATAGAGATAATGCAAATCGTTTGCGATTTCGCATTGCAACGGCTAAGATATGTTCTGCGAATTTTCCCGCATAATGGTTGACTTTGCCCTGTAACTGCTTGTTTTTACGGGTTAATTGTGCAATTTCCTCCGTAAATTCTCGCTTCAGATTGGGTGCCGCATCCTTGATTTCTTCTTCAAAGCGATTGCGTAGCACTAAATTGAGCGTACCATCCTGTAATCCCCTAAATTGAATATCAGAAACTCCCCGCTGAATTAAATCCGCTTCTTTAAGCGTTTTTAATTGCCGATGAATTTCATTGACTTCTAAATCCAGCTTTAATTCTTCTTGCAATTCTTTGGGAGTAAAGTAGCGATCATGATGTTTACTCAAATACAACAAGATATTTTTGGCATTGCGATTATTCACTTGAGCAACTGTATATTCAATATATTCCTCCCAAGTTGAAAACATTTCTGCCGTGTAAGATGAAATCTCATAATTGACGGTATTAATCACTCCTTCAGAAGTGGTTAAATCCTTCTCCTCATAATCGCTGAGTATGACACAGGAGATAAAAAAAGGATCCGCCATACATAATTGGTTGATTTGCAAAGCCGTTTCGTTTGTAATTGCTTGTTCATAAAACAGGGCGTATTGGTAAACCGCTTGCAAGCCTTCATCCTCAGTTAAATAGGGCGAAAAGCGCACTTGCTTTAAACGCCCCCCTTTTAAATAACGGCTCATAATTTCCAGCAACCAGTTAGCATAAGAACCTGTCACGAGCATCGGTGCCAGTTTGGATTCGGATAAGGAGTTATAACTGCCGGGTAGGCTTTCATCGGGGTTGCCTTCACAGTTTTCATTTCGATAAACGAGGTTAATATATTGAAATTCGTCTAAAATCACTA
>JAGLHR010000608.1 GCA_023143415.1 Thiomargarita sp.
AACTAACCCCAACGGGGTGAAATGTGAATAGCCACCGATAAAATCGGTGGAACTTGGAAGCACCTTGCTTGCGTCACATCAGTTAATGGCATTGATCCTATATCTACTAAAGCGTTGGACTCAAAAAAAATCCAACGCTTTAGCTTTGGACTCCATCATATTCGATTATGCTTCAGTAATTACGGCTATCATTACCAATGAAAGTGAGAGTTTGTTGCCAGTGGTGTTAATGCTTTGGTTGCAATACGCTTGATGAATCCATTTTTAGTGATATTTTCGTCTTCGTCGTGGCTCTTGAGGTTTCAAAACTGGTTCATAAGATTTCAAACCTTTATCTCCAGTCAATGTTTCAACATGATAGCCCATATCTGCATAATATTCAGCAATCCATTTTATTGTGACATCACCCATTGATAAACCACCTTTATCTTTTTTCGCATCGGCTTGAGCTGCTAAAGGAGGCCATTCTTTTGCCAGCTTTTTTAAAGTTTCCTCTTCCCAAAGCTCATATTGTTCTGTAAAAGCAGCCCAAGGACTTTTTTCATCAATCGCTTCAATTAAAAGTTTGGCTAGTTTGTCAGCCAGTGGAAAACGTTGTGAGCCATAAGGTTTTCTAATTTGTGCAATATGATTACCGGTTTCAATTAAGGTAGCTAAAGGTAAAACCAATGTGGTATTTTCTGCTTGTTGAATAAGTTCTTCAACGTAGGATTTATCCCACTTTTTACCATCAATTTCACAGGTATTTTTACCCGGTACATCTAACCAAACCAAAAGAACGCTAGTATCAATCACCCAAACTTTTTTATACATATTTATCAACCATTTAAACTTTTTTCCAACTTTCCGTGCATAGTAATTCGACCTAAAGTACCAGAAGCGAGTAATTTGGGTAAGTTATCTATCTCTTCCAATAAAGTGATTTGGCTAGTACCAGTTTCAATATGACGATGAACAATTTCAACATAAGGAACCATTTCTGGACCTAAATTATCTAATAGGGCAGGATTATGGGTGGTAACAAGAATATCAATATTTCTTTGTTCACCGATGTCTTTAATAATTTTGAATAGCAAACCGATTCGTGAAGGATGCAAACCATTATCAACATCTTCTATCACTATTTGGCTACCTTCTGGACGAGTCAACAAAGCAACGAGTATTGCTAAGAAATGCAACGTACCATCCGACATGGTATGAGCATCTATAAGTATAGTTTCCCCATTCTTCCATTCCTCTTCACAATACAGCATGGCATCATTACCTATTTTACCAACGGGTTCGGCGAAAACTCGGCGGATATCTCCTTGCGGTAATTCTTTGAGATAAGAGGACAAAATATTTTCAATGTTTTTATCTTTAGGTAAATTTGCTAAAACGCCAGCAATATTGCTTGCATCACAACTTAAATGACTTGAAAGAGGTGTGTAATTACGCATGTTGGCAGGAATCGGGTTTAAAACAAAAATATTTTGCACAACATCAATAACCGTATTGATTCCAACTTTAATTTTTTCAGGTATGGGTAAATGTCTAAACCTATCCTGCATACTTAAAATAGAAAAATGAGGATTTGATAATGCTAATAAACTTTCTGGATTGTAAATTTTTTCCTTGTTTGAATAATCCGCCTCAAAAGCAAAATTGATTTCAGAATCAACATCAGTTCTTTTGATTTTGATAAAATGTTCTTTTGAATCAGGGTTGTATTTAATATAGGTTAATTGTTCCGCAAATATTTCTGCTTGATTCGAGACTAATTCTACTGTGACACTATAAAAGTAATCCGTATTTTCGTTTCCTTCTACTAATAGAGAAATAGTAAATTTGTTTTCTGGCTTTAAAGCGGCCCATTCCAAACCACCGCGTATAGAAGATAGACTCGAATCACCAACTAATGCCGTTTGAACTTCTTTGCCATTAATGAGCCTTCTTAAAAATTCCAGCCCTTCGACGAGATTAGTTTTACCACTGGCATTTGTACCAATCAATACAGTGATTTGATCAATGTAGAGAGTGGCATTTTTGAAGCTCTTCCAATTTTTAAAGTGAATTTCTTTGAGCATGGTTTAAGACCAGTTATGACGAATTTTCTTAATAGTTTCTTTCCCTATCCCTTTAATTTTAAAATCTGTAAATGAGTTGAAGGTTCGTTGCCCTCTTTCCGCAAGAATGAGTCTTGTAAATCTAGCAGTTATCCCAATTCTATTTAATTTCATTTCAAATTCAGAATCAGAAATTCCTTTATTATTAAAATCAGCAACAAAATCAGGTGATTTAGGAATAAAAGGCGAAGTAACTAACACTGGAGCGTCAACAGTTGGTTTTTCAGGCTGACTAATAATTTTTGTTTCAGGCGGTGGTGCAACTGAAATATTGGCAATTGCTTCCTGCAAGATATTAAACTTCTTATCAACTTCTGCATCCCGTTTGCTTTGTTGAGAAATAAAGCCCGCAACTTGTTCACTCAAATCTGCATTCCGTTTGCTTTGTTGAGAAATAAAGCCCGCAACTTGTTCACTCAAATCTGCATCCCGTTTGCTTTGTTGAGAAATAAAGCCCGCAACTTGTTCACTCCAGTTTTTCATCATATTCATTATTGGTTGAATATCAACAGTATTTGCTTGAGTTGGAATAGCGGGTTCTTTTTCTGATTCACCCGTTTTTTCAACTGATTCTGATTCACCCGTTTTTTCAACAGGCTTTTCTACTGGAATTGCAACAGATTGTTTTCTAAATACTTCAATTTGCTTCTGGTAAAAAGGAAGTTCTTCTTCAGATTCAACGATATAGGCGTTTATCCTATTTCTCTGGCGTGGCTCTATTTCCATCGCTTGTAAAGCAGCGTAATATTCAAAATCGCCCTCAATTACTCTATAAGATTCTGCTTGAGTTCTCAATAAAATGATAGGCGTTATCACTTCCGTCATTTCCAAGATAAGTTGGGCCGCTTCATTTAAATCTGTTGCAGAAAAATTCTCTTTAGGTTGAGAAGGTTCAATTTTTTTAACACGCACAATAGCAGGGGATATTTCCATTGAGTTCAACCTATCTTTTGTAAAATTTCTTGAGCCAGCTTTTGAAATTCACCAGCCGATTTTGAAGTCGATTTAAAATCAAAAATTGCTCTTGGATCAGCTTCCTCAATGTCGTCTATTATAGACGTTTGTTCTGTGCATTTGGCTAAATCTTCTCGTTCAAAAATGATGGAATCCATTGTCTTGAGATTATAACGAGTCGAAATCAATGCTAAACGTTTTTTTAATGTACCTTGTATGAAACGGGCATTTGTAGAAATTTTAGTCGGTAAAACCCCAAGAATGTCAACCGGTGAACGATGATCTTGCTTTCTAAAGCGATCAACCGCCTTAATAAATTTCTTGACATTCTCTAAACCTTCATTAGCAAATGCTTTAAGATCAGAAGGAATAATTAAATAATCCGTAGTAATTAAACCAATCCTAGCGTATAAGTTTAAAGAGGGTGGAGTATCAACGACAACAATGTCGTAATTGTCTTCAACTTCTTCTAATTTTTCAAGTAAAATCCTCTTGGTAAAATCAAGCTGATTCAGTTCATTTTCCTTTTCCATCAATAAGATATGAGAAGGTATCACATCAACTTCATAACTACTAAAATTGGATTGTTTAACTATTTCTGAAATAGAAGCCTCATCACATAAAATATGATAGAGATAGTTATCTTTCAAATTATCTTTGGTTTCATCCCCGAAATTCACCAAACCCGTAGCAAAAGTCGTATTAGCCTGACTATCTAAATCAATCACCAACACCCTTTTACCCATCTTGCTAAAAGTAGCCGCAAGATTAACGACTGTTGTGGTTTTACCGACACCACCTTTATTGTGATAAACCGCAATAATTTTCATATTATTATCTATTGATTTCAGTTCCCTTGCGAGTATTTCTTTACCAATTAAAGCCTTAATTCTATCAATATTTTCATCAACTTTACGCCCCCAACAATGAAAAATCCGTTGGATATTATTCCCGGTATTTCGATAAATGACAATCTCTTTACCATTTGTCAACATTCCATACGGAATTTGTAACATCAGCATATAATTTTGTAACTGCTGAAAATGGTTATTCAAATTTTCATTTGGATGTTTGGCTTCAAATACAACATCAGTTTTCACATCAGAATCAGTATAAGCAGAAAAATCCAAACGAAACCGATTTAGTTTACGTTCTTGCCGCCATAATTTTATACTATAACCTAACTGTGGTAATAAATAACTGACAATTAACTTACTTTCAACTTCCCTTTCATTATGACAAAAACTCGGATCGAAAACGGGTTTCATATTTCTGAAGATTTCAAGTTTTTAGATTGGAGTTCAACGCTTTGGATTGGAGAACAACGCTTTCGCTTTGGTGGTATTTAGTAGCCAAAGCTGAAGCGTTGGACTCCTTGACTAGACCTGACAGGTTTTGGAAA
>JAGLHR010000609.1 GCA_023143415.1 Thiomargarita sp.
CTTCAAAAAACTTTAGGCTGAAAAAGAAATATCGACATTAGCCGTTGTGGATGTCATCTATAATACGGCTTATAATCTGTCCACAAGACAAACTCCAGTACTTGATAACCCAAATGAAACTCGGGTTGATTGGTATCTGAATCATTTTAAAAGAGATTGCGTCAATTTACCAACTTCTGTTGAATATTTAGTTACAGATGGGTACTATTCTAAGAAGAAGTTTACTCATTTTCGAGGTTTTAGTTTTCTTCAAAAAACTAAAACCTCGAAAATTGTTGGTGAAGGTTATCATCAAATAGGTAAGTTCCGTAAAGACGCTAACTTACGTTACCTGTATAAAGGAAAGCAAAAATCGGGTCCAGGCCGTAAAAAACGGTATGATGGAAAGATAAACTTAGATGATGTCAGTCGTCTCCAACAAATTAAAATCAATGATAAATTAAGTATTTATACAGCTGTCGTGAATAATGTCACCCTAAAATGTCATGTGCGAATTGCTTATTTGGTTAAAAAAACCGGTAAGAAAATAGCAACCGCATTGCTATTTTCAACAGACATCAATTTATCAGCTTTAAAAATCTATGAGTACTATAAATCCCGATTTCAGATTGAATTTCTATTTAGAGATGCTTTCGAGGCTAAAGTTTTTCTTCAAAAAACGTTAGCCTCGAAAACAATTTCTCGGTTTAAATCAGTGTCAAGCTCGCTGTAAAGAAGCTTTACATTTTCATTTCAATGCCACCATGACAGCATTAAATTTGATCAAATTGACCGACAGATTGGAGTCTAAATACCAACTTAGAAAACCGATTTCAATTTTGAGTTGGAAAACCCGTAACTTCAATAAACACTTGATTGAACGAATTTCTCGTCTGTTAGGTTTTAACTTAAGTTCTATTAAATGCAAATCTGAATATGAGTCACTATGTAACTATGGGGTTATCAATATGTAAAACTGTCCGAACTATTGGTATATAAGAAGGGATTTAAAAATGGGTATATAATCTTAGGAGGTATAAATAGAATATGTCTGTAAGAATAGAAAGGGCAAATATTCATCAAGCCATTCAAACTTTGCCTGATAATTTATTGCATGATTTAGCCGAATTTGTCGTTTTTTTACAAATGAAAGCACAGCAAAAAATCAATGTTTTGGCAATACGATAAAACCAAACCGAGGTGGAAAAAACCGATGTTTTAGAAGGCTCAAACATTATTTGATGATTATGCTAATGATAAAGAATTGACTGCATTATGCAGTTTAGATGGGGAAGAATTTTATGCGTAGAAGTGAAGTTTGGTTGCTTAACCTTGAACCAACACTGGGTGTTGAAATCAAAAAAACTCGTCCTGTCGTTATTATCAGTTAGGTAGGGTGGGCAAACGTGGTTTGCCCACCGAACACCCAATTGTTAGGTGGGCAAATAAACACTTTTCGAGGTTAAAGTTTTTGCTTCACAAAAACTTTAACCTCGAAACCACCCTACCTGACTACCTGACTGCTTTGTTGTGATAACTACAGGGATTGTATATAAGATTCGAGGTTC
>JAGLHR010000061.1 GCA_023143415.1 Thiomargarita sp.
TCAGAGCAACCACAAGGGAGTGCAGCTTACGACATAAGAATCTTTTCGTCACTCGACATAAGAATATTGTAGGGGCAATCCTTTATGGTTGCCCTGAGTAGTTACAAAAAAACTTTAACCTCGACTCTCGAATGCTTTTACTCGACTATCAAGTTTTTTAAACGATAACAATAACTACAAGGATTATTTATCAGAAAGGATAGATAAAAAACGATTAAAAATCAAAGAGTTAATAAATATTGAGTGATTATCCTTTCTTATAAATAATCCTTGTAGTTATAGTGCTTATAGTTATAGTGCTTGTAGTTATTGTGTTTTGAATAGAGACATGTTAAAAAACTTGATAGTCGAGTTTTAGCCTTGAAATCAATTTCAAGGCTAACCGCTGAGTAGTTACAATATTTTTAACATTTTGTTTTTTATCGCTTTATTTTTTTAGCGGGAATTGCTGGGTAAAAAGCCAAAAAAACGTGATCAGAAAAAACGCAAACAACAATTTCAGGGTTTTAAAAGAAAAGTCATTAAAGATGAAGATGTACCGCCATGTATGCGTGTCGTGCGTACACTTTTTGGAGATCGTTTAGTGCCTAAAAAATAAAACAGTAGAGTCTCTTGCAAAACGATTTCACAAATCAAGTGAGGCTCTTGCAAAACTCATGGATGAAAGCAATGGCGA
This sequence comes from Thiomargarita sp., assembly GCA_023143415.1. Taxonomy (GTDB): domain Bacteria; phylum Pseudomonadota; class Gammaproteobacteria; order Beggiatoales; family Beggiatoaceae; genus QNES01. The sequence goes on from JAGLHR010000061.1 coordinate 677, forward strand.
ACACACAGGATTCGATTCGAGGTTCAAGTTTTTTCGGTAACTTGAACCTCGAATTTAGTTTTTCTTCAAAAAACTAAAACCTCGAATGCCCCTACAATCCGAAAAAACGTGAGGTTTGGTTGTAATGGCAGACCTGTGTGTCTGCCTCGTAACATGAGTTTTGCAAGAACCTCTAACTAATATAATTAAGTTGCAACAGTAAAAATTTAGCTCTTGATTAAATGCTTATAATGTGTGATAATAATCGATAGGGCATTTAGGTCAAATACCTCAATTCATATTTTATAATGGCGAGAAACCAAAAATACATTTGAATTTCAAGCGTTGGGATACCTAAATTTAATCAATGTTAAATATTCAATAGGAGTTTATAGAATGAGTAATTTAAAGAGGACAGCCCTTGCATCGGCAATGGTGTCCGTATTGGTCATGGGGGCTGTTACGACAGCTTACTCAGAGACCTCTACGAAAAGTGTTGCGGTTATCGCTGACATTACGACTGTGACGGCTGGTAGTAAGGTCAACTTCTCTATCCTTGGGCTAAATGCAGAGGGCGGGGTGACTCAAGATGACTCAGTGATTGAAGCGGAGGTGACTTCACAAAGAGGTGAAGTTGAAGGCACAGAAACAAGTGTCTGTTCTGGTGATCCCGCTAAATTTGAATGGGATGTAGATGGGGGTACAACGCGCTACATTAGACTGGATGGAGGTGTTGGCAAAACCAATATTTCCTATTCAGCTGAGTTAGAGGGTTCAGATACTGTTACCGTCAAACTTCGTAACTGTGATCTTAATATTGTCATTGGCGAAGAGACAAAAAAGAATATTACTATTCTTCCAGCTGATTCTACTGTTGAGTTCCTTGATATTGTCTCGTTTACTGGTGGTGATATTGATGACAATAACTTGGAAGGCGGTATTGATGGCGTTATCACGGCTGGTCAGGATGGTGCTCAGGTCAAAATTGTCGCGTATAAGAAGGTTGAAATGGAATATACGTTTGACAATACACCACGAGAAAGACCAACAGTAAAAGGGGTTAATCTGGTTGAAGCCGCGTCTGGTTTGGTCACTCTTGAACTACGTCCTAAAAAAGACGAGTCTGAGTCTATTATTTTGACGGGTGACATGGTCAAAGGTATAGCGTTTGTTTCTATTTCTGGAATAGACGTGACTGCAGCAGGTAAGTATTACCTAGAAGCGACGTTGGAAGGATATGACGAACTCAGTTCCGTAGATATGTATAATGATGATACAGTGGCAGTAGAATCCACAGAAGTGAAAGCAGCTGAAGATGTTGCCGATATTGTACCTGGCAGCGCATCTGTCTGTGAACATGTCAATGGTCATGGGTTGCCCTTTGACTCAATGGATGCAATATGGAATAGTACAACAGATGAATTAGATGGCGCAATGGAAGCTTTCTTTGGGGAAAATAACCTGAAGCTGTATGATGATCTTGGGAATGAAACGACCCCTGCAAAAGTCGAGTTCAGTTCTCCAAATGCTTCTGAAATCGTCTTTGAAGACCCTGATACTTATGGGAATGCAACGTCAATTAATATGACCGTTCTTGCTTATGATGAAACTTTTGTTGGAGATGACGAGGTTGCATTTGAGTTCATTGATGACACAGGAGTCAGATGTGATCCTGTTACAGTCACGGTACATGAAACAAGCAAGTTGGAAACGATTAAGGTAGAGAGCGAAAGTACCACTATTCCTCTTAATGCTGTGATTCCTGTTAGAATCACCACTTGGGATCAGAATGGAGAACTGTTCGTACCTGAGAGTGAACTAGAGTTAGAAATTGATGGTGCTGATGCACTTAATGTTGAACTCCGTTACGTCAGTGATGATGGCAGTGAAAATCCTGAACTCAGAAGTGGTGAAAAGATTCCCCATAGTGCAGACAGCGAACAAGGCGGCAGAAGTGTTCTTGCAATTCGTGTCGGAAGTGAAACAGGTACCTTCAAGTTAAAGGTTCATAATGGTGATGGGACGGTTTCAGGATTTATAGAATTTACCGTTGGCTCTGATGATTCTCCTATTGAAATGGAAGAAGAGTGTAATGCTGTAGGACATATCTGGGTTGATGACGAATGTAAGCAATTACCGTTTACAGGTCGTATAACAGGCGAAGGTTCTGCTGCAATAGATGCGATCGGTAATTTTATGACTTCAAAGGCTGAATTCTCTGGTGGTTGGTCAGAAGATGGTGGTGATTATGTAAGCACCCTGCTTTATGGAGGCGGAGAAACCACCATTACGCAGATTATTCGCTTTGAGCCTGATCACGCTGAAAAAGAAGCTGAGATAATTGTAGTGCTTGCTGTTCAAATACCGCCTAGCTTTGGAGCAGTATATTGGTACATTATAACTGCTGCGGATGGTATTGTTGGACCGAGTATAGGGTTAGATATAACAACGATAGAACCATTTGAGCTCCATTATATAGTCGAAGGTGAACCAAAGCTAGTGGGACCTTATTACTTAGGAGTATTGGAGGATTTACCAGTCGCTAATTATATGTTCTACTTTGGTTATCGTATAATTGATGGCGATGGCACGATTTACTTCTCTGAAGTGCCAACCACACTCCAAGTACGATAAAAACGGTAGAAGTCATTTGCCAAAACCAATGCTTCAATGCCATTAAGTTAAGCCAGGGCGAACACGCAGGTTCGCCCCTACAACCCCTGAATACGTGGAGATTTGTAGGGGCAATCCTTTATGGTTGCCCTTAACTTAATGGCATTGAACCAATGCTTGGGCTTTAATGCTCAAACATTATTAACTTGATAATCTTGGCATACCGTGTTTTAAACAGGGTATGCCATTTTTTTTGATGAATGGTGAATAATTTTGTAATTCACATTATTTCCGAATAAAATAAAACTTGATGCTCAAGTTTTTTGTAAATCATTGATTTTTAGTAACTACTCAGGGCAACCACAAGGGATTGCCCCTACATAAGAAGATTTTCGTCAGTCTTCATAAGAATATT
>JAGLHR010000610.1 GCA_023143415.1 Thiomargarita sp.
TTGGGCGTATTGGAGTACAACGCTTCAGCTTTGGGCGTTTTTTGGACGGGCTGACAAAGTTAATGTTGTATACCAAAGCAAAGCAACAAAGCTAAAGCGTTGTACTCCAAAGCTAAAGCGTTTTCGAGGTATTAGTTTTTTGAAAAAAAACTAATACCTCGAACTCCATTTTCAAAAAAAATTCAATTCTTAATTCGCATTAGGACTTAGGATTTAATAACTTCCAAAACCTTTAAGCCAAACCTGACAGGTTTAGTTTTCGAGGTTTTAGTTTTTCTTCAAAAAACTAAAACCTCGAACTCCTATTTTAACTCTTAATTCGCATTCATCATTCATCATTCACCATTCGAGGTTTGAGTTTTTCTTCAAAAAACTCAATTCGAGGCTAAAGTTTTTTATTTAAAAAAACTTTAGCCTCGAATCGAAACCATTCACCATTAACTTATTCACTAGAAAGGAAATATTATGCGCCCCAGTCGTCGTGCTCCTAATGAACTTCGTCGAATTAAACTAACCCGTCATTATACGAAATATGCCGAAGGTTCCGTTTTAATAGAATTTGGAAATACCAAAGTCTTATGTACTGCCAGTGTTGAAGAGCGTGTGCCTCGTTTTTTGAAAGGTAAAAAAACAGGTTGGGTGACTGCGGAATATGGTATGTTGCCTCGTTCTACACATGATCGAATGTCTCGTGAGGCAAGTCGGGGAAAACAAGGTGGGCGTACTTTAGAGATTCAACGCCTTATCGGGCGCACACTTAGAGCAGTTTTGGATTTAAATGCTTTAGGCGAGCGAACTGTGACGGTTGATTGTGATGTGATTCAAGCTGATGGAGGTACACGCACCGCCGCTATCACAGGTGCTTATGTTGCCCTTGTCGATGCGATACAGTATTTGCTTAAAAAAGGAAAAGTGAGCAAGAATCCCATTCATGGTGCGATTGCTGCCGTTTCAGTGGGCATTTATAAGGGAGTACCTATTTTAGATTTAGATTATCGGGAAGATTCTGATGCTGAGACAGATATGAATATTGTTATGAACGACGGCTTTGCTTATGTTGAAATTCAAGGCACAGCGGAGGGACATGCTTTTCGCCCTGATGAGTTGCAGGCGATGTTGAGTCTTGCTAAGGATGGCATTAGTCAATTGCTTGAAAAACAAAGTGCGGTGTTGTCAAAGCACTAATTTCTAAAAGCGTTGGACGGAATTTCCAAAGCTGAAGCGTTG
>JAGLHR010000611.1 GCA_023143415.1 Thiomargarita sp.
GATAAACCGGGAATTAAACTCCGTTCATTAATTGTAGAAGCAAGCGATTCTATAATCAACATCAAGATTAAAAATACCAAACCACCCAGATATTTAAAACAGTTTCGTCAAGTAGAATCCGGTTACGATTTGCTATTTGAACGCTTTAATCACCAAATCAAAGTATTTAACAATACTGGCGATAAAGAAACCCAATTTCCTTATGATCAACAAAGACATTGGCAACAAATTATCAACAAGCATCGCCTATTAAAAGGATTAGCCAATCGCTTTGATATGCAGTTGAAACCAATTAAAATGACGTTACTGGAAGGAGATGGCATACATAAACAAGGTGAATTATTGCATTTTAGCATTGGTAAACACCGAGAAAGATTAAGGGCGCTCACTTTATTTAATTTAGCTGGAAATGGCACTTTACAATTTGTATATCCACTCACTTTATATGGTGATTCTTATAATCAAATCAAAGAGTTTCCCTACCATCTTCCGCTCAAAGTAAAAGCACCTTATGGAGGAGATAATTTAGTCGCGATATTATGCCACCAACCAGCGTATAGTCTGCATCAATTTTTAGACTCCAAAACGAATCCACCAACAGTTGAACAAGTGATGGCGCGTTTAAAAGGTTATACTTGTCAAATTGGACAATATGGATTTTATAGCGTAGGATGGTAGAAAAACCTTTTTAGATTCAGATTTGATAGGTATTTAATCAATGAAGTACACTAATATTATTACGATTGAACCCAATAAGAGAGGTGGAAAACCTTGTATTCGTGGTTTGCGAATCACCGTCTATGACGTACTTGAATACTTGGCAGGGGGAATGAGTATAGAGGAAATTCTAGCCGATTTCCCGGAATTGACACGAGACGATATTCAGGCTTGTTTAGCTTTTGCAGCTAATCGCGAAAGAAGATTGTTTGTCGCGCCTATTATAGCAGAGGATGAACACAGATTAATCGGTGCCATTGATATGATTGTCGGCTCTGCCACCCGACGCTTCTTGCTACCATTAGATACCTTGACTATTCAGTAAATTGTCGGTGGGTAGAGGGAACGCTCCACCACCTTATTCAAAGTTCTTATCGCCTCAATGCCATTCAGTTAAGGGCAGACACTGTCGTTTAGAAACCGAGAATTGTAGGGTGGGCAACGTCTTTTTGTTGCCCACCACCAGTAAATTGTAGTTCAAACCGGAAATGATCCACAAATATCATCTGATACGAGATGAATGCCGTTGCACATAAAAAGACGTTTGCCCACCCTACCTGGCTAAAGATAGAACAGTGACCGCACCTGAGTCGTTATATTTTATAACTATTTGAATTAAAATAGAATTTCTATCATTTTTCAGGATGATGAGTACAACGGATTTAGGAATAAAA
>JAGLHR010000612.1 GCA_023143415.1 Thiomargarita sp.
GAATTTATTTTGAATCTTGTATTTATTCTGAAAATTCTCAAATTCTCAAATTCTGATTCAAACAATATTCGACATGAAAGTTTTACTTCAAATTTAGTAAAAACTAGGGTGGGTAGGAACGAAGTGGAAACCCACCGTTGAAAAATGGTGCCATTTCATTCCTTTCGAGGCTTACAGTTTTTTCTTTAAAAAAACTGTAAGCCTCGAAACCACCCTACATTTCGATCTAACCACCAAATTTTAATAAAATACGTTTTTTCTTCAAAAAACTTAAACCTCGAATCGACTCTCGAATGCTTTCAGCCTTGAAATTGATTTCAAGGCGGAGTAGTTACTACTATTTTTTATTCACTTTAACTTCAGCAGGACGAAGTACTTCATTATCCCACATAAAGCCTTTGCGTAATTCACCCGTTACTATTCCGTTTCCGATTTTGGGTTTGGAATCAACCTCAATTGCTCGCATATTGTGTGGATTAAGTTGTTTATTAAGCACTTCTAAATGACGCACTCGATAACGAGCTAATAATTGATCGAGCCGCCGTAGCGTCATCGCCTGTCCTTCTTGCAAACCCTGAATAAGACGACTTTCTCGTTGACAAAAGAATTTCCATGAAGAGGGGGTATAGTTTTTAAGAGAATTCATACCTGCCTCAAGGCGATCATAAACTTCTAAAAAGGCTAGGAGTAGGGAGCGCGTGACATCGCGGATTTTAGTGCGTTGTTCACTGCGACAATGTTCTAACTCTTTACCTAATAGCTCTTGGCTGGATTGCACTGTATCGAAAGTCGTTTTAAACATGTCTAAAGCATTTTTCACTTGACGCGATTCGAGCTTGATTTCATTACGTAGTGCAGCCAATTCAGTGAACAAGGAAAATAAATCCGTTTGTTGGGATTCTTCTTCGTTGATTTGCTCAGTTTCTAAGTATTCACGGAATTGCTCTATCAGTTTTTCTTTGGTGGATTGATCCATTCAGTTATCAGTTATCAGTTATCACGTTCTGTTGAACTTTCGAGTCTATTCAACCTTATTCATCAAAAAAAAATTCCGAGTTGAACATATCATCAATTATCAATTATCAGTATATCGTTCCATTAAAAAGTAGTGATTTTTGAGTCCAACGCTTTAGCTTTGGGCGTTAATAGGAGTCCAACGCTTTAGCTTTGGGCGTTAATAGGAGTCCAACGCTTTAGCTTTGGTTCCGTGGTATTAAGTCGCCAAAGCTGAAGCGTTGGACTCCAGAACGGTGGTATTAAGTCGCCAAAGCTGAAGCGTTGGACTCCAGAACGACTACTTTAGATGATGGGCAACAACGTTGCCCACCCTACTACTACTGATTTAAGCTCGCCGCCAAAGCCTGAGTCAACACATTCTCCGTCATACGTTGCGGTTTCCCCATTTCTAACCCATGCTCTAACAAGGCACTGATACTAGGCGCTTCATGGTGAAACAATTGATATTTCAAACGTTGGTGAAGACTTTGGATCGCCTCAAAAGCGGAGCGAATTCGCTTGAACTGTTCAGGTGCTCGTTCAGGTGGATATTGCCGCACTTTTTGTAGATAGGCTTTTTTGATCGCCTCATCGTTTGCATCTTCATTAACACCGAGAATATCAAAAGGCGTTTTCATCGTTTTTTCCGTTTCCTGCTGGGTGGTTTCGGGAAGGGCGTATCATCAATGTCTGACAGATCGATTCCCATTTCTTCAAAGCGTTCAATAAACGTTCTCAATACTTCATCAGGCGGTGGAAGCATATCTTCTAAATCGTCAATCTCGTCCAAATCTCCATCCAAAAAATTAAAAAAAGGCGGTTTTTCTATTTGATTCAAAAAACTGATAATCATTGTTGAGGTGCGTTTATCGCCCTGCTTTTCTGCATTTTCTACCGCGTCTTTGAGGCGTTCTGCATCTGGTATAGAAAGCTGATAGACATTGCCTCTCACTTTAGCATAAATCTGATAATAAGAAAATGCAGGGTGTTTAGGCCAATGCTTTATGGCATTATCCGCAAATTGTTTCAACAACATGTAATGCTTCACATTTTTTAGGCATTGACATAAACTGAGCATTTCTTCTTGAGAAAAGTCAAGTTTCAAAGCCTTTTGAAGTGGCTCTTTAACTTGATGCACCGCTTCCTTTAGGAAAGTTACTCCCTCTTTAGTATAGACATTGATCAAATTGACCCATTCGAGCAGTTCTTTTCGAGTAGGTAAAGGAGTACGTTTATTCTGCGGGAATATTAAAGGCAAAATATCGGCTGGATTAAGGGCTTGACTTTTGCTTTCTACAATCACCTTAAATTGTCCAAGAAGAACGCCACCTGCTAATTGCACCCCTTCTTTGAGTAATTTAATGATTTTTGGTTGTGGTGACTTTAATAAGCGTGTTTGTCCTTGAACCTGTCGAGTTCTTGTTTTAAGTTTGACAATGCCTTCTGCTTGTAATTCTAATAAACCTTGATTAATTTGAACAAGCCCACTACGTTGACTGCTTTTTTCAAAATGGGCGGCTTGCTCTAATTCCAGACGGGCATTAGAATACTTGCCAGATTTGATTAATTTACGCGCATGGGAGATATGTGAAAATTGTGCAATTTGCTGCGCCTTAACATTAATTGGATCCACTTTTAGCAATTTTTTAGCAAATCCCACCGCCTTTTTAAAGGCTTTTTTACGGGTTGCCGCTTCCATTGCTAAAAATAATATCTCACCGTCTTTGGGAAATTGTTTGACGGCGGCCTCGATCCATTTTTGATAATTCTTTTGATCGTTTTGGTGCAGATACCATTGAGTTAATTTAAGATAAGTGGATTTATCATTTGGATCATAAGCTAAACTTTCTGCCAGATCGTTTGGTATTTTAAAATTATCAAACGTTTCACCCCGTTTTTCAATAAGTTCAACAATATGACGCAAAATTAAAGCGATTTTTAGAACCGTGTTTTCTTCTTGCGCCTGTTTTTTGAGATTTTCGACACAGAAACGCCAATTTCTTTCTGCGGTAGAAGATAATTGTCCCTTTTGTTCATTATTCAGGGCAGCCACACGATTTTTTTCAAAGGCTGATAATGATTCATAAGTCCTTTCGTAGATTCTGATACCCGCTGGATAACTGGGCAATAAAGCCATACAAAATTTGCGGCTATAGCTTTCACCAAAAGTTTGACGATGAGTAATCACAACTTCCATAAGAGCTTTCGAGGATAAAGTTTTTTTGCAAAAAACTTTATCCTCGAAATGGCTGTCTCGTTTAGCTGCGGTTTGCAACATGGAGATGACTTTCATCCGCCCTTTATCCCACCCTTTTAGCTGTGCTATAAATGCTTGTTCATCACGATCTCGTTTAGAAAGTCCCTCCAACAAGATTTCTTTATCTTCTCCTGCTAATTGTATCAATTTTGCAAAATGGCTGTATGGTGAATCCGTAGGCACCTTTTTCAATAACTGATTAGCTCCGTTTGGATCAGAGTGAAAAATAAGCAACGCCTTTAAAATTGGACGAAAATCTCTATAGGGTGATCGAAATGGAATTTTTTTAAGATTTTCTTCAATTATTGCAAGATAGCCCCGATAATAGGCTTCAAGTGCTGCTTCAATGATCGCATAATGTTTAAGTAAAATAGCATCATCAGGAAGAACATCTGTTAAATCTTGAATTTCCCCCGCCAATAGTAACGCACCAAGATGTGTCCACAACTGCCATGTCACCTTCTCTGGCAGATGTTCGGCCTGAGTCAACAAGCGAACGGCCTTGATATGGCGACCTGCCCTGATGAGCCAATAGATATATTGATCAAGAAGTGCTTTTGAGTCTAAAGTGGTTTGAGGAAATACTTTAGTCTCGAAATCTGTGCATAAATTTGCCCTGTTTTCCCACAATACCGCCGCTTCTTTGTACATATCCTTATTTGCCAAAGCCTGAGCGCGTAATAGATAGGCTTTTGCCAATGCTGCTTGCCATTCATCACGTTGTTCTTTTTTAAGTAATTGTTTATAGGCATCTATGGCTTCTTTGTGACGGCCTTTTGCTAATAAGTCGGCTGATTTTGTTTGTAATGTTTCAATAGAACAGTTTTGGGCGGCGTGTTTTTTCTTTTTACGCATTGGATATTGTAAAATTATCTGTGTTGTTTTTTTTAATTACTCAGATAAGTACAACTGATTAGGGAATAAAACGGATTGATTCCAGGTGAAAGTTTCGGAGACGAGGTTTTAGTTTTTTCTTCAAAAAAACTAAAACCTCGTCAGTTGATTACTCTAAGTTCTCCTCTGATTTAATCCGTTTTTCAGCCTAAAGTTTTTCTTCAAAAA
>JAGLHR010000613.1 GCA_023143415.1 Thiomargarita sp.
ACCATTCATAATTCACCATTAAACAAACACATTCATCATTAAAAACGAATTTAAAAATCGAAAATATGTCTCAAACTTCTGATGAATTTTTCAAAGGCATTTGGAAAGAAAATCCTGTCTTTGTTCATGTATTGGGCTTATGCCCTATGTTGGCTGTCACCAACTCTGCGATCAATGCGCTTGCAATGGGGCTGGCGACTTTTTTTGTCTTGCTGGGTTCCAGCACCCTTGTTTCTATGTTAAGGCATTTAATTCCCAAACAGATACGCATTTCCTGTTATATTATTATTATCGCCACTTTTGTGACAGTCGCCGATTATACTTTGCTCGCACTCATACCTGAAGTACATAAAGAACTCGGTGCATTTGTGCCATTAATTGTCGTTAATTGTATGATTTTAGGTCGTCAAGAAGCTTTTGCCTCGAAAAATCGTGTTGGTTTAGCGGTTGTGGATGCGCTAGGCACATCAATTGGTTTTCTGTTTGCCCTATTTACTCTGGGAAGTGTTCGAGAAATTTTAGGTAATGGCTCATTGTTTGGTATATCACTTTTTGGTCCTCATTTTGAGCCTTGGATTATCATGATCCTGCCACCTGGCGGCTTTATCATGCTTGGCTTGATTTTACTCTTTTTCAATTGGATTAATGAAAAAAGGGAAAATGCTATTGCTCAACTGGCCACAACTGAAAGGAATGTCATTTAATGGATAATCTTATCTGGATTTTTATCAGCGCGTTGCTGGTGAATAATTTTGTCTTTTCTTATTTTCTTGGACTTTGTCCCTTTTTTGGGGTATCAGGTAAGTTAGAAACCGCATTTCGGCTGGGATTGGCAAGTACATTTGTTATGCTAATTACCGCACTTTGTACATGGTTTCTTAATACCTATATCTTGATTCATGCCCCCTATTTACGTTTGATCAGCTTTATTGTGGTGATTGCCAGTACGGTGCAATTTGTTGAAATGGTGGTTAAAAAACTCAGCCCCGCTTTGTTTCGCGCATTGGGTATTTATTTACCCCTGATTACGACAAATTGTGCGATTCTTGGTTTTGCCATTTTTGCGACTAATCGTGGCTATGGATTGTTAGAAGGGCTTATTTATGCGTTAGGTGCAGGTGGCGGTTTTACTTTGGCATTGATACTGATGGCGGGGCTTCGTGAAGAAAATGAATTGTCAAATGTCCCTAATCTAATGAAGGGTACGGCGATGAGTATGATTATTGCGGGTATTCTTTCAATGGCCTTTATGGGATTTTCAGGCTTGTTTAGTTCTTGAAAGAACTTAGTAGGGCGAGTTAAAAAAGACAACCTGCCCTTTAATAAAGGATTATTCCAACTTTGAATTGGAAAACAGCATTCTGATCATCTCAAATCAGAATGTTCAAGTTGCAACAATGCCGCTTGTGATAAAGTAGAACAATGAAAAACGTCATCTTTACTTTCATTTTAATTTGTTTGACTTTTTTACCTTCTCAGAAGGCATTGTCAAATGATGAAAGCAAAGCGACTTCTCAAATAGAGAATAATAATGAAGTAAATACCTCACCAGTTATACCGTTTTTGGGGAAAGCAAGTATTAATTTCTCTCGAAACAAGGGTAATGTTGATGAAGAGGCGATTGAATATGGTTTTTTGTTAAGCAAAGACGATAAATTCAGTGAAACCTATTTTAAACTGAAGGGAAAAAAGACTGAGAAGCAGCAGAAGTGTTCCAAAGAGGAACACGAGTTCAGTGTATTTAAAGTTTATCATTTCAATGAGAGTTCAGGTGTTTATGGAAAATTGACTTCTTATCAAAATGAACCCAGAGGTTATAAACACCAATGGCGGTTGGGTATGGGCTATTTATATACCTGGTATCAATTTAATGATCAAAGAACTCCCAAAGCGAAAAGAGAGATTAATAAAAAATTTTTCAAAAGCAGAATTGGTTTTCAAATAAGGGATAGTGATTACACAACAGGGGCTGACAATCATCAAAATTATTTATTACTGGGTAGTCGCGCTCAATATCCCATTATGGAAAACGTTTCTCTTTTCATAGAAGTCAATTATGGGGTAAACATTTCTCATGTAGCGGATTATGAAATAGAGAATGCTTTGTCATTGATTTTCTATGTGAATAAAAAAATAGACCTTAAAATAGATTATGAAATTTTTTACTCCCATATTCCCGTGCTTGGGAAAAAGAGTACTGATAACTCTTTGGGAACGAGTTTAATCTATAAATTTTAATTAATGGTTTCGATTCGAGGCTAAAGTTTTTTTAAAGAAAAAACTTTAGCCTCGAATGGTGAATGGTGAATGGTTCAAACAGGTAATTAACCTCCTATTTTAGGAAAACTCATTTAAATTCAATCACTTATTAAGTTTTTAGCGTATTTTTACTAGACGATTTTTTGTCACCCTCAAAAAGGATTATGATTTACCGTATTGCGATAATAATTCATTTAATATGAGAGATTTTTACATCGAACTCAGGTTAATTAACCATTCACCATTCACCATTCACCATTCACCATTCACCATTCACCATTAATTTGAAACTGGGCGAAAGAAAAACTTTATAATCGCGTAAAATCTCCTCCATAATTGCTGAAAGAAATTTTTGATCAAAGGTAAATTAAACAAAAACAATATAATCAATAGCAAAATAATATGCACCCACCATACGCCTATCATAGGTACAATATCGCCACGTTCCACCCATTTTTTTGCCACATTAAGTAAATTGTTATAAATCAAATAAATCAAAATACCGGATAATATTTTGGCATATTGCCCTTGGCGTGGGGAAGTACGTGATAATGGTACTGCCAGTGCCGCCAATAAAATGACTGATAAGGGCAAAGACAAACGCCATTGTAACTCCGCCTGTAATGCCGCCTCTTTTGCGGATAATAGTCTAAGAGTAGAAATCGCCTCACGTTCTTCAGCTTTTTGATTGGCATCAAGGCGTTTGGGGATTCTAATATGATGCTCTGCAAATTCTGTCACGACATAATTTAAACGTCCTGGCTTGCTCTCATAACGATGACCTTCAAGAAGTACCATATACAATTCCCCGTCTTGCACAGTTTGATAACCGTTTTTAGCAACCATGACAACCCGTTTATGAGGTAAATTGATTTGTACAAAGAGGGAGTGCATCACATTATCAGAATCAATTGTTTTGACATAGAAAATGCCATTACCATGATTAAACTCCTTAAAACGTCCAGCAGTAATACCTCCCACTTCAGCCAGTGAACTTAATTGGACTTCTAAAACGGCCCTTTGACTTTCTGCCCAAGGTGCGACCAATAGAGATAATAGCGCAATTAGAATAGAAAAAATAACGCCAAACCCAATAATATGGTTTGTCGGCATAGGAACACCGCAGGCTGCCATTGCCGTGACTTCATTATCTTTATATAACCGCCCTAAGGCTAATAAAACGGCTAAAAAAAATCCCAATGGCAAAATCAGCATCAAATCACTTAATAATCGTAGTGCTAATAATTGAAAAATGAAACTTGAAGGTAAATCACCTACTGAGGCTTGAACTAAATAAGCCATAAACCGGTGACTGATATAAATCAGTAACAATAGTATGGTTAAAGCCAATAAAGTGTGTGATATTTCACGAAATAAATAACGAGTGATAATCAAAAAAATTGCTCCATTTGCGTTTTTGAAAATATTACCCCTCGTTCCCAAGCTCCAGCTTGGGAATGCCTGTTGCGACGCTCCGCGTCGCGGGACGCAGAGCGTCCCTGAAGGCATTCCCAAGCTCCAGCTTGGGAACGAGGGGGCTGAGTAGTTACAATAAATAAATATAATGAGGTTCTTGCAAAACTCTGAACACACGAGGTTTAAGCGTTTCAAAAAATCGGATTTCTAAGCTCTCAAAAGCGAGTTTTGCAAGAGCCTCTAATTTAAAACTTTAAACTTAATTATTCAACCATAAAATATGGAATTTAATGTAAAAAGTGGTCATCCAGAAAAACAACGTTCCGCCTGTGTGGTTGTCGGCATTTATGAACCACGCCGTTTGTCAGAAGCGGCAAAAAGAATTGATAAAATCAGTAAAAAGCATATTTCCTCTATTTTGCGCCGAGGGGATTTAGAAGGCAAAATAGGGCAAACTTTATTATTACATAATGTCCCTGGTACTTTAGCAGATCGTATATTGCTCGTGGGTTGTGGACGTGAACGTGACTTAGGTGATAGACAATATCATCGAATTATTACTCAGGCAGTACGCACATTACATGAAACAGGTTCTATGGAAACGGTGTGTTATTTGACTGACTTAAATGTGCGTGGACGTGCTACAGCATGGCGTATTCGTCAAGCCATTGAAACAGCCCATTCGACATTATACGTTTTTGATCAATTGAAAACACAAAGAGAAAGTACGCGCCGCCCTTTGCGTAAAATCGTTTTTAGTGTCGCTTCAAGGCGTGAATTACCCATTGCCGAACAAGCCAGTCTTGAGGGACAAAAAATTGCTGATAGCGTTAAACTGGCTAAAGATCTCTGCAATTTGCCAGGTAATTATTGTACACCTTCTTATCTCGTCAACATGGCAAAAAATCTGTGTAATTTACATGAAAACATCTCTTGTAAAATCTTGACAAAAGCCTTGTTGGAAGAGGAAGGCTTCAACGCATTATTAGCCGTTTCCAAAGGGAGTGAACAACCCCCTTCTTTAATCGTTTTAGAATATAAGAATGGTCAAAAGGACGCAGCCCCCATTGTTTTAGTCGGTAAAGGGGTCACATTCCACTCAGGTAGCCTCTTGAATAAATCCTCAGAAGAGGATATGGACGAAATGAAGTTTGATATGTGTGGGGCCGCCGCTGTATTAGGTACGATATCAGCAACAGCAGAATTACAACTACCACTCAATGTTGTCGGTATTATACCTGTCGTAGAAAACTTGAGGGGTAAAGCGACGAGGAGTGGTGATATTATTACCAGTTTATCAGGTAAAACGATTGAGGTGATTAATACTGATGCTGAAAGCCAACTGATTTTATCTGACGCACTGACTTACGCTGAACGCTATAATCCGGAAAACGTGATTGATATTGCCACATCGACAGGATGGTGGAGAGTCGCATTAGGTAAACATGCTCATGGACTGATGACTAATTATCACCCTTTGGCGACAGAGCTACTTAATGCCGGTAAATTCAGCGAAGATCGCGCTTGGGAATTGCCATTGTGGGAAGAATACCAAGAACAACTCAACAGTCACTTTGCTGACGTAGCCAATGTCGATGGTTTTGAAGCCGATACCATTACATCTGCTTGTTTTTTATCCCGTTTTACGAAAAAATTCCGTTGGGCTCATTTGGATGTCACGGGTACGGCATGGCTGAAGAATAAAAAAGAAAAATTTGCCACTGGACGACCTGTGCCATTATTAACACAATATCTGATTAATCGCAGTCAAGAAATAGCGGCTGAAGAAAATAAAGGCATGTAGGATGTTGCTAGGTTAGTTTTTTTCTGGAGTCCAAACCTTCAGATTTGGA
>JAGLHR010000614.1 GCA_023143415.1 Thiomargarita sp.
GGAGTACAACGGATTTGAGAATCAAACGGATTAATTCCCAAGAAATCCGATTTTTTGAAAAAATCGCTTAACCCTCGTTTTTTGGTTAAAAACCAAACGATTTTTATTCATTATTCTGCATTTTTGAATAGTGGGATAGGTTCATAGATGTTCAGATAAATAATGATCGAGGCTAAAGTTTTTCTTCAAAAAACTTTAGCCTCGATCACAATCAGGGCGAACACACAGGATTCGAGTCGAGGTTCAAGTTTTTTTAAAGAAAAAACTTTCGCCTCGACTCGAATGCCCCGACCTAAAATCGTATGAAATAACGTACTTGTAGGGCAGACCTGTCCCTGCCCTTGTGAAATTATTTATCTGACAAATTATATAACAGATTTTTTTGCAAATTACAATAAAATGTGCATTTTGCAATGCAAAATGCGAAATATATGACTGTAAAACAATAAAAACAATATAAAAACAATCACTTAAAAATTGGCAGATTATTTGCATTCTATAATTAAGGAACTATAAAATCATCAAGCTCAAATAAGTCTTGAAAAGAGTGCATGACTGTTCCTGCTTCAACCAAGCTGGTTACTACCACAAGTGGTAACTGTCTTGTCCCCGCCAATGGAAATCGTCTTCTACTTATCAAATGAGGACGTTCAAATCAAAATGCTCAAGTAATAAAATCATTCTGTGTCAAAAAATATTTTTTTTATTTCTTGATGTAAGTCATGTTAATGTCAGTATCAAGAGTATTATTATTAATATAATTATGAAAAAAAGATGACCAAAATTGACTTAGAACATTTTTTTTTCTTCTCTGTTAGATTATTTTAATTGGGCGACTTTAAGAGAATAACTTTTGTTTAATGTGAAAAAGGTAATTAAGTAACAAAAAATAGTAACTACTCAAATAGTGCCTCATTATTAAGTACATTTGAGGCTAAAGTTTTTCTTCAAAAAACGTAACTACTCAGGGCAACCACAAGGGATTGCCCCTACATAAAAATATTTTCGTCAGTCTTCATAAGAATCTGGTTGTAGTTGTAGGGGCAATCCTTTATGGTTGCCCTGAGTAGTTACCAAAAAACTTTAGCCTCAAATGGATTAGGGAATTAAACTGATTGATAATTCAGAGGAAGACTTAGAGTAATGTCTCCGAGACTTTCACCTGGAATTCATCCGTTCAATTCCCTAATATGCTTCAGTACTTAGTACTTGAGTAGTGACAAATATTTAGAAATTAATGAGAAATAACAAGTTACGGCCATTACCAATTTATAGTTTAAATTTCTATTTTAAAAGGAGAACAAGTTACTTATGATCAGTGATTTTTTGCATTTTAGATCAAAAGTCCCTATTAGGTCAAAAGTTCCTAGAAGGACTTTGCTATTCTTACCTGTTAGTTCATTGATGATTGGGCTGCTCTCTCCTCAAGCCGCCCTTTCCGCTCAAGCTAATAAGGGTGAACCGATTTATCAGCAGAAATGTGTGGCTTGCCATACAATTGGAGCTGGACGTTTAGTTGGTCCCGATTTAAAGGGAGTAAATGCTAAACGGGATCACGATTGGCTAGTGCGTTGGATCGTTGAGCCAGATAAAATGTTGGCTGAGGGCGATGCGCTCGCTAAACAAATTTCACAGGAATATAACAATATTCCTATGCCAAACTTGGGCGTGACTAACGCAGAGGCAGAAGATATTTTGGCTTATATAGAGGCTAAAAGTGCGGGTGCGAGTGAACCTGCTCCCGAATCTTCAGATGAAGCCTCTGCGGCTTCTACACAGGGTGAACCCTCTGCGGCTTCTACACAAGAAAAGCGTGAATCTGCTCTGTCTTCTGAAAAAGGGGTAGAGATTTATCAGAAAATCTGTTCTGCTTGCCATACCATTGGCAAAGGTAATTTGACGGGACCCGATTTAAAAGGGGTAACATCTCGGCGTGATCCAAATTGGTTACTACGTTGGATACAAATGCCTGATCAAATGTTGGCTGAAGGCGATTCTCAAGCGATAGAACTGATGGAAAAACACAAAAATTTCCAAATGCCAAACTACGCGCTTTCCGAGGCACAAGCCAGAGACATTCTGGAGCATATAGCGGTTGAAAGTGGTGAGGGTGAACTGTTTGCTAAAGCAATAGAGAAAAAACCAGCATCCAATTCAACAGATGATGCTAACTCTGACCCTGCTATTGGCAAAGCGTTATATCTTGGGCAAAAATCATTTGCAAATGGTGGCCCTGCTTGTATTACCTGTCATAGAAATACTGAAATAGGTGGTTTAGGTGGTGGCACATTAGGTCCTGATTTGACAAAGGTTTTCTCACGTTATGGAGGAAAAAGAGGACTGAGCTCTGTTTTACTCAGCGTACCTTTTCCCACAATGCAAGGTATTTTCTTAAAACAAACCTTGGAAACAGAGGAAATAGCTCACCTTAACGCTTATTTTGAGAGTACAAATAGTCTCGAAGAAGAACCCGTGAACTTTTTATTCATCGTGATAGGCATTGGAATAGGCTTTTTGGGATTTGTAATGAGCTACATTCTCATACACCTTATTTGGAGAAAACGATTGACAGGGGTACGTATCCCTTTGGTTGGGAGATAAAAAAAAATGAGTTGGATTAAAGATATTATTAACCCCAAGACTCGCACATGGGAAGATTTCTATCGTAGCCGTTGGCAATATGACAAGATTGTCCGTAGTACGCATGGTGTGAACTGTACGGGCGGCTGTTCTTGGAAAGTTTACGTGAAATGTGGGGTTATCACTTGGGAAATGCAGCAGGTTGATTATCCTAAGTTAGAAAAACGTTTGCCCCCTTATGAACCGCGTGGTTGTCAACGGGGTATTTCTGCCTCTTGGTATGTCTATAGCCCTATCAGAGTGCGATATCCTTATGTGCGTGGCACATTAATTGACTTATGGCGCAACGCGCGTCAACAGCATGAAGATCCCGTTGATGCTTGGGAATCTATTGTGAGCAATCCCGAATCTCGCAAAAAGTATCAACAAGCTCGCGGTAAGGGCGGTTTTCGTCGTTCTGATTGGCATGAGGTGTTGGATATTATTTCAGCCGCTAATATCTATACGATTAAGCAGTATGGTCCTGATCGTATTCTTGGCTTCTCACCGATTCCTGCCATGTCGCAGTTAAGTTTTGCCGCAGGTTCGCGTTTTCTAGGACTCCTCGGCGGGCAACTACTCAGTTTCTATGACTGGTATAGCGATTTACCTCCCGCTTCACCTGAAGTCTGGGGTGAACAAACAGATTCTGCTGAAAGTGCTGACTGGTATAACAGCAAATTTATTGTGTCAATGGGTTCAAACCTCAATATGACTCGTACCCCTGATGTGCATTTCATCGCAGAAGCACGTCATAATGGGTCAAAATTTGTGGTTTTCTCGCCAGATTTCAGCCAAGTTTCTAAGTATTCAGACTGGTGGATACCTGTCCATGCAGGACAAGATGGCGCATTTTGGATGGCAGTCAATCATGTCATTTTGACAGAATATTATGTCAAGAAAAAAACGCCTTCTTTTAACGCTTACATGAAACAATTTACGGATTCACCTTTCCTCGTGGTGGTGAATAAAGGTGATAATGGCTATGACGCGGGCAGACTATTGCGAGCCAACACCCTTGAGCGTTACAAAAAGGAAGAGAACGGCGAATGGAAATTCTTGATGTTTGATGAGGAATCTCAAACACTCAAAATGCCGAAAGGAACGGTAGGGCATCGTTGGCAAACTCAAAAAGGTCAATGGAATCTGGAATTAAAAGATGGCTTAGATGATTCACCTATTGCGCCATTGCTTTCTTTCATTGACAATAGTGATGAAGTCTTTGACGTCAATTTTGAAGACTCTGCCAATGACAATGCCACCG
Organism: Thiomargarita sp.; assembly: GCA_023143415.1. GTDB lineage: Bacteria > Pseudomonadota > Gammaproteobacteria > Beggiatoales > Beggiatoaceae > QNES01. The sequence goes on from JAGLHR010000614.1 coordinate 3,884, forward strand.
TCAAACGTGGCGTGCCAGTGAAGCATATTGAAACCAGTGAAGGTCGAGTTACCGTAACCACTATTTTTGACTTGATGATAGCCCATTTTGGAGTCAATCGTGGTTTAGGGGGAGCTTATCCCAATAATTATGATGAAGTCGATCAGATTTATACCCCCGCTTGGCAAGAAAAGTTCACTGGCATTGACAAAGAAACGGTTATTAATTTTGCTCGCCAATTTGCCGACACGGCTGAAAAAACAGATGGCAAATGTACCGTGATTATCGGTGCCGGTATTAACCACTGGTATCACAATAACCTGATGTATCGCGGTCCCATTACGGCTTTGATGCTATGTGGTTGTGTGGGTAAAAACGGTGGCGGTTTGGGTCACTATGTGGGACAAGAAAAGGTCGCCCCGATTTCTAGCTGGAAGACCGTATCAAGTGCTGCCGACTGGGGATCAGCCGCTCGGATGCAAAATGCACCGACTTGGCATTATATCAACTCTGATCAATGGCGTTATGAAGGTCCATTCTCTAAATATGCCAGTTTGAAAGGCGATAATGAATGGACTGGGGCTCATGCTGCTGATATTAATGCGCGTGCAGTACGCATGGGTTGGCTACCCTTCTATCCACAATTTGAACGCAGCAGTTTAGCAATAGTCAAGGATGCCGAACAAGCAGGCGCAAAATCCGAAAAAGAGACTGTTCAATACGTGGTTGACCAATTGAAGAGTAGAAAATTACGCTTCGCTGCTGAAGACCCTGATCATCCGAATAACTGGCCTCGTATTTGGTTTATATGGCGGGGTAATGCCATCATGGCGAGTGGTAAAGGCCACGAATATTTCTTAGACCATTATCTGGGTACTCACTCTAATAAGATTTCCGATGAGCAAGTGAGTAAAGATATGTTGAAGGAAATGGTATGGCGAGACGAGGCACCCAAAGGTAAAATGGATTTGGTTGTTGATCTCAATTTCCGTATGGACACATCTGCGCTCTACTCAGATATAGTGCTACCAACAGCGCATTGGTACGAGAAAAATGACATAAACACCACTGACATGCACTCGTTCATTCACCCCCTGTCTGAAGCGGTGCCGCCTAATTGGGAAGCGAAAACGGACTGGAATATTTTCAGAACAATTGCCAAGAGAATCAGCCAGTTGGCAGAAAAACATTTGCCAGAACCCGTAAAAGATTTTGTCTGTACGCCACTGGAACATGATTATCCTGATGAAATCGCGCAACCTTCTATTAAAGATTGGGCGAAGGGCGAATGTGAAGCGATACCCGGCAAAACCATGCCAAAAATGAAGCTTGTCACGCGGGATTATAAGAACTTCTATAACCGTTTTACTTCATTTGGTCCAAATGCGAGGGAAAATGGCATTGGTGCTCATGGCGTACATTGGCCTATTGATGATATCTATGATGAGACGCTTCAAACGCATCCAACGACAGAATGGAATGGAAAGACTTATCCTTCCTTAGTTGAAGTCGATCATGCGATTAATATCGTCTTGCGCTTTGCTCCTGAAACCAATGGCCAATCAGCCTACCGCGCATTTAGCGAACAGGAGAAAAAAGTCGGATTGCCATTAAAAGACTTGGGAGAAGGCAATCGTGGCGCGACTGTCACCTATGAAGACCTTCAGCGTCAACCCCGTCGCCTTTTGAATAGCCCTTGTTGGTCTGGTATCATGACTGATGGTCGGGCTTACTCGCCATTCTGTGTGAGTATTGAACGTTTTGTGCCTTGGCGCACCCTGACAGGACGGCAACATTTTTACTTAGATCATGAAGGTTATCTGGCTTTTGGTGAACATTTACCCACCTATAAACCGAAAGCGGATCCAATGCTATACGGTGACTTTACCAAAACACAAAAAGGTGAAGAGAAGAGTGTCATGTTGAACTACTTGACACCACATGGTAAGTGGCATATTCACTCCACTTATTATGACAATCATCGTATGTTGACTTTATCACGGGGAATTGAACCCTTCTGGATCAGTCCAAAAGACGCTGAATCCATAGAGATTGTTGATAATGACTGGGTAGAAATTTACAATGATCACGGCGTTGTCGTCACGCGAGCAGTGGTCAGTTCACGAATACCAAACGGTGTTGGCATCTGGTATCACGCTCCAGAACGGACGATTTCTATTCCAAAATCGCCCTTGCGGGGTAATAGAAGGGGTGGTGGACATAACAGTCTGACCCGTACCCGCGTTAAACCGGTGCTCATGATGGGGGGTTATGGACAATTTACCTTCCATTTGAATTATTGGGGACCCACAGGGGTCAACCGTGATGCCCATGTTCTGGTTCGCAAGCTACAAGGGGAGCCTGAGTTTTAATCGTTAATTTTCTAATGATTAATTGTTAATTGTTAATTATTAAGTACTGAATCCGAAATTTTTGGGTATGATGAATTTTGGGTAGGGTGGGCAAGGTCCTTTTCTTGCCCACCATCTGACTACCTACCATCTCGGTGGGCAACCACGTTGCCCACCCTACAAAAGATGACAAAATCCTTGAAAATTTATTATGCTTCAGTACTTAATATTAACAGTTAACAATTAGAAAGGAATAAAAAATGGATGTAAGAGCACAAGTCTCAATGATGTTCCACTTGGACAAGTGTATTGGCTGTCATACTTGTAGCGTTGCCTGCAAAAATATTTGGACTGATCGCCAAGGCACTGAGTACATGTGGTGGAATAATGTAGAAACCAAACCGGGTACCGGTTATCCCACTAAATGGGAAGACCAAGAGAAATATCAAGGCGGATGGGAACCCCAGGGAGAAACGATTAAGTTACGGGTAACGGACAAATTTCGTGGCCTCGCTAATATTTTTCATCAGCCCTACTTGCCAACAATTGATGATTACTATGAGCCATGGACATACAAATATAGTGATTTATTTGATGCGCCAGCAGGTGATGATCAACCAACGGCTCGCCCTATTTCAATGGTCACTGGCGAAAATATGGACATCAATGCCGGACCAAATTGGGATGATGATCTCGGCGGTTCAACCGTTTATGCGAATAATGATCCCAATTTTGAGAACTTGAACGATGCTGAAAAACAAGCACTATTTGAAATAGAACGCCTCGTCTTTTTCTATTTGCCCAGGATTTGCAACCATTGCTTAAATCCGGCTTGTGTCGCCTCTTGCCCATCCGGTGCCCTCTACAAACGGGGTGAAGATGGTATTGTCTTGCTTGATCAAGAAGTTTGTCGTGCATGGCGTTTCTGTGTATCAGCTTGTCCCTACAAAAAGAGCTACTTTAATTGGAAAACAGGTAAATCTGAAAAGTGTATTCTCTGCTTCCCAAGATTAGAATCAGGGCAACCGCCCGCCTGTTTCCATTCTTGTGTGGGTCGTATCCGCTATCTTGGCGTTGTACTATACGATGCCGACAAAATTGAAGCTTATGCTTCTGCGCCCAAAGAAAAATTGCTTGAACTGCAACGTGAGATGATTTTAGATCCTCATGATCCAGCCGTTATCGCTCAAGCAGAAAAGAACGGGGTGGACTTTTCAGTCATTGAATCTGCCCAAAAATCGCCAGTTTACCGGTTTTTGAAAGAATGGGGATTAGCCCTGCCGCTACACGCAGAATACCGTACTTTGCCCATGCTCTTCTATATTCCACCACTCTTGCCCGTATTAGGACATGTGGATAAGAAAGGCGTTTATAATGTCGATGCAGAAGAATACTTTACTTCTATGGATAAGGCGCGTGTGCCACTGCAATATTTAGCGGATTTATTTGCAGCTGGTGATCAAGAACAAGTACGCTCTGTGATGGAAAAATTATTGACTGTGCGTATGTTTAAAAGGCTTGAAGAGGTGGATGATGTCGATCCTGCCCTCGTCGATTCACTGTTGAAAAAGACGGGTTTAACGCCGGAAAGCTGTGAAGAAATCTATCGTTTAACTTCTTTGCCAACATTTGATGAACGTTTTGTGATACCCCCCATGCACCGTGAATATGCGGCTGAATTAATAAAAGGTGATCCCTACACCTTTAAATCAGAAGCCGGTATTGGTGGTTTCAAAAACACGCCAGATAGAGGTTTGTAACGGACAGACCTGACAGGTTTTTGAAACCTGTCAGGTCTAAAACTCAAAAATTCAATGAAAAATGAAATAAAAGAGAAAACGCAACAGCAAATTTATCGTTGCTTTTCTCTATTGTTAGAGTATCCAAAGCCGGATTTGATTGAAAAAACAAAGACTTGTATTGATTTGCTCAAACAAGATTATTCTGATGCTGCGGAAAAAATGGCCCCGTTTCTTTCTTCAGTAGAAAGTACGCCATTAGGTCGTTTAGAAGAAATCTATACAGGAACGTTTGATATTAACCCGGCTTGTCATATTTTTGCGGGTCATATTCTGTTTGGTGAAAGTTTCAAACGGAATGCTTTTATGGCAACACTTTCTGAGGAATATCAAAAACGTGATTTTGATGCGGGAAAAGAACTCGTCGATCATATTCCGATATTACTCAAATTTATAAGCCAATTGAAATCTGATGACTCTTTCGTCAATGATTTAATAACAGATTGTCTTATTCCTGTGTTTCAAAAGATGAATGCGAACTTTAAGGATACTTCACCTAATCCTTATGTGCCTGTATTGAGGACGGCTTTGGTTGTCCTTGAAGGGGCAAACTAGAATGTTCAAATTTGCAATATGGAGAAAAAATAATGACTTATGATGAATTTTTATTTGGTGCTTTTCCTTATATATGCCTCGTGGTTGCCATTGTCGCAACTATTTGGCGATATGTGACTGACCGATTTTCTTATTCCAGTTTATCCTCTCAGTTTTTAGAAACTCGGCAACTTTTTTGGGGTTCAACTGCTTGGCATATTGGTATTTTAGGCGTATTGACAGCCCATTTAGTGGGCTTTTTGATTCCACAAAGCATCTTGTGGTGGAATATGGAACCAGTACGGTTGTATATTTTAGAAACAACCGGTTTTGTTCTGGGTTTGTTAGCACTTGTGGGACTTTTCCTACTTATTTACAGGCGAGTCACTAGTTCCCGTATTAGAAAAGTGACATCCTTGATGGATACCGTTTTATTCACTTCCCTTCTACTTCAGGTTGTCACAGGTGTCTGGACTGCTGTTTTTTACCGTTGGGGTTCCTCTTGGTTCTCAGCATTTGCAACACCTTACCTATGGTCAATTCTTGAATTTAGGCCAGATGTGACTCTAGTCAATAGCTTACCTCTTATGGTAAAAATACACATTCTGAATGCCTTTTTCCTCGTGTCTTTATTTCCTTTTACCCGTTTAGTTCACATGTTATCTGTTCCGATCCCATATATTTGGCGGCCCCATCAAATAATGAGATGGAATCGACGCAAGCCAATTATTGATGCATAATGTTGTTAATTTAACTAAAATAATTTGTCACTACTCAGGGCAACCATAA
>JAGLHR010000615.1 GCA_023143415.1 Thiomargarita sp.
GAAACATAGTGCGTCACATCAGTTACTAAAGCGTTGGACTCCAATTGTCAGTTCTATCTAGCAAGTGGGAACCAGAAAATATTCTAATAATGACCACGCGCCTGAAGAATGTAAACCGTCTCGTCGTCTTCATCAATGTTTTCTGGTTCCCACACGCCGGTGTGGGAACCCATTCGGGACGCGCCAGCGTCCCGTTTCTGCGCGACGCATCGAAAATCTGTTCCCACGCCGGCGCGTAGGAACCAGAAATAAATTGATACATTGAGTTTTTTCATCGCCGGAACGTGGGAACAAGAAAAAAAATCTATTTCTCAGATTATGGTAAAAATGGAATTTCCTTCACTTCAATATAATCTGAAGCAAATTTTTTCAGCCCAATATCATGACTATAAATACACGATGCTTTTTGAGTGATGGCAGTGGCGACAATCATGCCATCAACCTTCAGGTGATGTTTGCTCAAACCATCATGTCGGAGTGTTTGAATTGTTTCGTCATCTTGTTTCGATTGCCATATTTTGGCAAATTCAATGGCAGCCATCGCATCATACGGTATTACCATAAATTTTTCTTCAATTTTATGAAGATAGCTGCCCATTTCTTTTGCTGGTATTGGCATTAAAAATTCACTCAAGACAACTGACGGAATAATAACCTTGATTTGGTTATCATCTAAATGCTTAAAAAATCGCTCCGTTTTAGGAATCATGTATTGTTGTGTTTGACGAGATGTTTTTTGCACACCCCATATCAAAATGTGCGTATCGAATCCAACTAATTCCATTTAATTTTCGTCCTTTCTGATTGTTGAAACCCATTTAAGTACATCAATATCATTATAATAATGCCCCATCTCTAAGGAGAGTGAAGAAAACGCTTTAGACAATGATGTATCTTGATAAGCCGTTATTTTTCTGATTTGAAAAGTTTTGATTGAAGAATCCGCTACATTCCATTTAGCGAGACCAATTAATCCAACCTTCGTATATAAAAGGCTTCCTAATTTTTTAGCCTGTATCTCATCAACTTGACATGAAATGTGATTGCCATCGAATGTTTGAATCCAGACAGTGGGTGGCTCTCCTCCAACACGTTTAACAACACCATAAAGTGTCGTTTCACTGGTGATGTAAACCGTTTCAGCGTCTTTGAGTTTATCATTATCGACTTTCTTTTTCTCAATCAGTTTGTCCCGGAATTTCGCCTTAAATACCTCATACCACGTTTTAAAATCAGTAAAATCATCTTGAGACAAATGAGTCACAGCACGTTTTATGTTTTCTACAGTCATCATATTATCAGTTATTCGCTGGAGCGTGGGAACGAGAAAATTAGATATTTCGCTTATGTAAAAAATTTTCAGTAATGTAGTAATGTAGGGTGGTTTCGAGGCTAA
>JAGLHR010000616.1 GCA_023143415.1 Thiomargarita sp.
CTACCCACCCTACATTAAAAGACTTGATTTTTTTTGTAATGGTGGGTTTCCACTTCGTTCCTACCCACCCTACATTAAAAGACTTGATTTTTTTGGTCCTGTACAAAGAGTTTTTTGAAGAAAAACTAAAACCTCGAATGGATTTCAACCGCTAACGACAAGAATTGTCTCAGCGAAAGGATTTAAAGCAAGTACAACCCCGATCTCATCCCTTATTATATACAATCCTTGTAGTTATTGTCTTTGGTAAAAAACTTGAACATCAAGTTTATCTAAAAAAGTTTTTAGTCAGTCATCCTTTAGCGGCTAGATTAGCAAGCCGGTTTCTAATTTATCTTGAATAGAGCCACTCCATGTTGAGGTCAAATGTGTTCTAAAAATCTGCTTTAAAAGATTTTCTGCAATTGCTTTAGCTAAAAGTGGCGGAACCGCATTTCCTATTTGATTATATTGACATAAATATTTTTCTTCTAGCCTTCCCTCTCTTGCAAGAAGTTTATGGCTAACAATGGTTGGCTTTCCTTTAAAAACAAAGGTATCTGGAAAAGATTGTATTCTAGCGCCTTCTCTCGCCGTAAAATTTCGATTTTTATACGGATGAATAAAGTTAGCGTAAAATGAAGCAGGAATCGTGTGGCAAGGTTTATCTGAACGCATTCTTCGGTTATTCTGTTCGTAAACTTTTGTGGCTATTTCTTTACTATTTCTTTTATACGGTTTCAAGTGTTCTGGTACATCAGATACTGAATTTCCACACCGTATTGAAGCAAATCTTTCAATAACCCTTTTGGAATGATTCATTGCTTTATGGTTATATAATACGCTGGCACCGTTTCTTAATTGTTTTTGATAATCGTTTTCAGCATCCTTGGTGTAAGGCTGTTTTTCTGCACCTTCTTTTGCTTCAATATCGGGCAAATCAGAAATGGCTTCCCATAATGTTGGACACTTTTTTAACCCCATAGAAAAAAGATCATGATTATCAGAACTGATTTGATGAGTTGGCTCAGGAAAGGGTTTTTCAAGTTTTTTCTGTGATGCGATCACAAACAATCTTTTTCTGATTTGCGGAATGCCATAATCTGTCGCCTCCAGAATATCATAATAAACATGAAAGCCCATTTTTTCTAATTCTGAACATAAGAGATCAATAACTTTTTCTTTATGTACGGTTTTTGCTCTAATTAAATTGGGTACATTTTCCATTATCATCATTTTTGGATTAATCAATTTTCCAATTCTCAAAAACTCTTGAAACAATGAATTCATCGGGTTTTTCGGATCACCATTATTTTTGTTACAGATTGAAAATCCCTGACAAGGTGGACCACCAATAATAAGGTCAGACTTTCCAAATTTTAGCTTTATTGCTTTATCCTTTAGTTGCGTTATATCACTACAAATCACTTCCGTGTTTGGGTGGTTGTATGCATAAGTTTCACAAGCCCAACGATCTATTTCTATCGCGCCTATCATTTCACAGCCTGCCATCTCAAATCCAAGACTGAAACCACCAGCGCCGGCAAATATATCAATGATCTTCATACAAACTGTACCTGTTTATTCAATAATCTATCACTTTGATCTAAATTTTCATCTAAAATCACTAAATCCTCTAAACCTTCAACTTCTTCACTTTGAGAAACTCGTAAATGATTTTCTGCATCAAATCCTAAACAAAAATATTTCATTTTTGTATTCACTTCTCTTAAAATTTCAAATTCTTTGATTAAAAATAAACTATGTGTATTAATAAAAATTTGTACACCAATAGCGGATAAATCAATTAAAACTTGAGCTATTTCCCTAATTAATTTCGGGTTTAAGTTAGATTCTGGTTCATCCCAAAACAAAATTCGAGGTTCAAGTTTTTCGGAGAAAAACTTGAACCTCGAATACTATTTTTATTCAACGAGCCATTAGCCATTAAATGTGAAACAGTTCCAATTTTCCTCAATCCTTCCGCAACGAGTGAAATTTCCAATTTTTTGCCATTTTTATAGCGTAAATAAACCCGGCTTTTCTCTAATAAGAGTTTGCCCTTCAACAATGTTTCCAAACGGGTTAATACTTTTTTTTCCGGTGAATCAGACGAAATTTCTTTCAATACCGATAAACCTAATGCCTGAGCTAAATTATAATAAGTCTCATCGAAAGGAACTTGTCGTGTTCCATAAAGAGACATAAAACCGTCATAAAAAGACAACATTTCTTTAGTTGGAATAAATAAACTCTCCTGTTTAATGAATTTCGCTGGTGCATCATTCTTGGAAAGTTTGACTTGAATTTTCGTTTTCTGTGTAAAATGAAACTTGATGCTGTATTGAGTCAAGTCAATTTTGATATGACACTTATCTTGCCCATTTTTAATTAAATGCGCTAATTCTTCCGCTTTGAAAATATCAATTAATTTCTGTGGAATAGACTTTTGTAACAAGTACCTTTTATTCTCGGCTTTCTGTTGAATAACGAGATTATTGCTTTCAATTAAAGAATATAATAATCTGAGTAAATGGCTTTTGCCCGTATCATTTTCACCAATAATGATATTCAAACCACCGGAAAAATTGAAGTTTTCCTTTCCAAAAAGCGTAAAATTTTCTATACTCAAATTTTTTATTCGCATATTAAATCCTGCTTCCGCTCAAATTTTCAGATTAGTTTTGTCCGTCACTTTTTCTTTAATACCTAAAAATGGCAATATATTATAAATTCATAAGAATAACAATGAGTTATCGATTTTTTATTTCACTTAAACTAAAGATTTTTAGATTTGACTTTCAATGACTTACAAATAGACTGCCATTTTTAGGTAATATTTAAAATAACCTGTCGGTTTTAAACACGTCGCGCTCTGGGCAAAAACCATTTCACGTAGTCATCGGGCTTAATCCCAACATAAGTATTTGCACGACTGTCGGCGTAGGGGGGGGAGATGTGATGATTAAATCAAAAAAACTATCTGGATAAGTTGCTAAGACTTCCAAACAATCTCCCATAAGAATTTTTGATTTGATTTCTGACATAGTCAATAAACGACAGATATGACAGGTTTTTGAAACCTGTTTAGAAACCAAGTTTCTGCCAGAAACTTGGTTTATGTGAAATTAGAGTCAATAAACGACAGACCTGACAGGTTTCAAAAACCTGTCAGGTCTAAAGAGGGAGGCCAATATTAATGTACCAAATATAACAGTATCACGCCTAATAGCATGCTTATAAAACCAATCAGGCGCAATGTTTTATCATCCATTTCGCTCACTTGCCGCAAGGAATTACGCCAACCACTCGGATTAAGAAAAGGCATAATTCCTTCAAAAACTAAAAGCAAGGCGAATGCAACTAAAAATTCGTCCAACATTATGTCTAACTCTCTCCATGTCTGAAAACTGAAAAAACTTTCGGGGGTTCCCGGTTCAAAACTTTTGAGTCAGGGGTTTCCTCTTCCATGAGTTTTATCACCCCTTTGAACTGGGAACTTCTCCTTTCCTCCCCTTTTTCTTCAGAACTTCTCTCCCCACTTTAAAAAGTAGATGGATATTTTTGTGGGGCAGGATTCAAGTTATTGAAATACTTAAAGAAATCAGAATTAGGTTGAATGATCAGAATATCCTCACGATCACTAAAGGTTTTTTTATAGGCATTGAGACTGCGATATAAAGCATAAAATTCAGGATTTTGGTTATACGCTTTAGCATAAGTATCAGCCGCAGTCGCATCCCCTTCACCACGAATGAGTTCCGCATCCCGCTCTGCTTCAGAAACTAATACAACACTTTTACGATCAGCATTAGCACGAATACGCACGGCTTCGGCTTCACCTTGAGAGCGTAATTGTTTAGCATCTCGTTCACGTTCTGCTTCCATGCGACTATATACGGAACTACTCACTTCTGTGGGTAATTCAATTCGTTTGATACGCACATCAATAATTTTAATACCAAACTGTTTAGCGCGTTCATTCGCTTGTTCAGTGATGATATCCATAATTTCTGCACGATCACCAGACACCACTTCTTTAATAGTGCGTTTACCAAATTCGCTGCGTAGCCCATCAGCAATAGTCACAGTCAAACGATTGTTGGCAATTTGCGAACTACCTCCCACAGCGATGTAATAATTGATCACATCAACAATTTTCCATTTAATGAAAGAATCAACAATCAAGTTCTTCTTTTCACTGGTCAAAAACTGTTCCGCTTGCGCGTCAAGCGTTTGAATACGCTTATCGAATTTACGGATCGTATGATAAACGGGGAGTTTAAAGTGCAATCCCGGTTCAAATTCAGCACTAACGACTTTTCCGAAACGCAACATCAAAGCCAGTTCCGTTTCCTTAACCGTGAAAAGACACATTAAGCCAGCGAAAAAGAGAATCATGGTGATTGATAAAACAATCATTTTATTAGCAGCCATTGTTAGCGTCCTCCCCTGTTGCGTAAATCATCGCCTCTTCCAGTTGTTCTCAAACGTGAAGAAGCAGATAAATCGGATTGCGATTGTTGAGGTATCGTTGTTTCACTCGTTGTCGCCATTTTACCTAATAGCTGATCCAGTGGTAATACCATCAGATTATTGCCGCCTTGGAGGTCAACCATCACTTTGCTTGTATTAGAGAGTACCGTTTCAATACTTTCCAAATATAAACGTTGGCGCGTAATCGCTGGTGCTTTTTCATATTCCTTTAAAACACTTAAAAAGCGTTTCGTTTCACCTTCTGATCGTGCAGTAACTTGGGCTTTATAACCCTTAGCTTCTTGTCGCAGCTTACCTGCCATACCCTTTGCCCTTTCCACAATTTCATTGGAATAAGCATCCGCTTTGTTTTTACTCCGTTCTTGATCTTCACGCGCCTTAATGACATCTGCAAAGGCTGCTTGTACCGCATCTGGCGGTTGCGCGTTTTGCATATTCACACTGGTGACTATCAAGCCGGTTTCATAACGATCCACAATGTCTTGCATCAACACTTTGGTCTCTAAAGCGACACGACCCCGTTCACTGGTTAAAACACCATCCATATTGCTAGTACCAACGACTTCACGTAAGGCACTTTCTGTCGCTTGATGTAAGGTGTTTTCTGGGTCTAGCACTTTGAATAAGTAATTTTTGGCATCTTTAACCCGATATTGCACCTCTAATTCAATGACAACGATGTTTTCATCTTTAGTCAACATCAAGGCGCGGTGAGTGAGGGATCGCACATGTTCAACATTGACCTTTTGCGCTTGTTCAATAGGATAGGGCAAATGCCAGTTTAAACCTTGTGTTGTAGTTTCTTTGTAATGTCCAAAGCGTGTGATGACAGCCAGTTCTGCGGGTTGTACAATATAAAACCCGAAAGCGAACCATATTGCTAAAAGAAGAATAGCAATAAAGCCGATTGCGGACCAACCAAGACCTTCACCACCATCATTATTATCGCCGCTACCTTGACTGTTGCGTTTTTCGTTGTTACCGCCGCCGCCAAACATTTCTCCCAATTTATTCCCCATTTTCTGGACAATTTCATCTATATCAGGGGGACCTTGTTCTGGTTTTTTGCGGTCCCAGGGATTATTATCCCCACTACCACCTGGTTCATTCCAAGCCATGTCTATCTGCTCCTTGTTAATTGTTAATCCTCAACGAGTAGTCTCGGATCAGTTTGAGTTAATTGATTCAAATGCTCTGCTGATATTCGTATATCAATCAGACTATCACCATTATCTGCGTATTCTTCATGTAAAACAGTCACTTGTGCAAATAGGTGTGCGCGTAAATCTCCGGCTTCTACTGGCACCCGCACCCGACATTCACTCTTTTCCTGCCCCAATTGTTCAATTAAAGCATTATAAAGTAAATCAATTCCTGCACCGCTTTTTGCTGAAAGCCAAATTTTGAAAATTCGCCCTTTCTCATCGCGTTCATAACGAGCAGGGCAATTTTTTAAACAATCAATCTTATTATAAATAATAATTTGTGGAACATTGGTGGCATTGATGTCGGTTAAAACTTGATTAACTTGTTCAACGCGCAATTGCCGTTCCGTATCGCTGGCATCAACAATATGTAGTAATAAGGTTGCCAAACGTGTTTCATCTAAAGTCGCCCGAAAAGCGACGACAAGATCATGCGGCAATTGTTGTATAAAACCAACCGTGTCTGCCAAAATCAGCGTTGTTTTATCAGGTAAATTCACGCGGCGCAAAGTGGCATCTAGGGTTGCAAACAATTGATCAGCGGCAAAAACGTTGGCATGGGTAAGATGATTAAATAAGGTTGACTTCCCAGCATTAGTATAGCCAACAAGTGAGACAACAGACAATTGAGCGCGGCTCCGCGCTTTTCGACTTAAATTGCGTTGTCTTCTCACCTTATCCAAACGCTTATTAATAAACTTAATACGTTCTGCAAGTAATCGGCGATCTGTTTCTAACTGGGTTTCACCTGGACCACGTAAACCAATACCGCCTTTTTGCCGCTCCAAGTGAGTCCATCCCCGCACGAGGCGCGTACTCAAATGCTTGAGTTGTGCCAATTCGACTTGTAGCTTTCCTTCAAAAGAGCGAGCACGCTGTGCAAAAATATCCAAAATCACGCCCGTGCGATCCACCACCCGACATTGGAAGGCGCGTTCAAGATTACGTTCTTGCCCTGGACTTAACGCATGGTTAAATAATACCACTTCCGCTTGATGTTTCTGCACCAATGCTTCAATTTCTTCTCGTTTCCCCCGTCCAACAAAAGTACTGGGATCTGGAGAATCGCGTGTTCCCGTCACAGTCGCCTCGATCATCACACCAGCAGAATGTGCTAATTCGGCAAATTCCTCTAGGTCAGGCTGATCTGTTAGGCGAGTTATCGCCATCGATATTAAAATAGCACGTTCACCAGTGCGTGGTCGTTCAAACATGATTTCTGTATTCTAGTTAAATCTGCGAATGGAGTTCGAGGTTTTCTTTTCAAAAAACGAAAACCTCGAAAACGCTTTAGCTTTGTTGCTTGGAGTCCAACGCTTTAGCTTTGTTGCTTGGAGTACAACGCTTTAGCTTTGTTGCTTGGAGTCCAACGCTTTAGCTTTGTTACTTGGAGTACAACGCTTTAGCTTTGTTGCTTGGAGTACAACGCTTTAGCTTTGTTGCTTGGAGTACAACGCTTTAGCTTTGTTGCTTGAAGTACAACGCTTTAGCTTTGTTGCTTGGAGTACAACGCTTTAGCTTTGGGCGGACTGACAAAGCTAAAGCGTTGGACTCCTATTTTAACTCTTAATTCGCATTGACTAAATTATTTTAGCTGAGCCTGCTTTAGCTATTAGCCTTGAAATTGATTTCAAGGCTAAGTTGTTACAAATTCTTTGGCTCCAAATTTGCCATTTTTCGCAATCCATCAAGAAACGGTTGACCCGTGTCATCAATTTTATTTTTCTCTGTAATTTCAAAGACTTGAGGCGGTTGTGTAATATCATGCCCAACTAAACGCGAGGAAAAACGTTGTATTTTTTCAGAAGTACGAAATTGCCTCACAGTCATTCCATTAACATATAAATTAACAAAACAATCTTTGGGCAACGAATAATGGTGTTCTTCTAACGTACCCTCATGTTTGAAACCCAAGTCTATCATATTTTTATGAGAGTATTTATTATACTCATAAACATAAGAATATATTTTATTCAATCGAAAAGTGTTAAACGCTAAATCAAGCACAAGCAATGTGGCTTCAATACCATAACCTGCATGACGGTGTTTTTCATCAAACAACCCCACTAAATATTCTGCCCGTTGATGAATTGGAGAATAATCGCCAAGGGCAGCAACGCCAATAATACCATGCTGTTTATGTTCAAGCATCAATTCTAAATAACCCACTTTTGCGGGAGAATTTTGCTTTCGTTTAGCAAGTATTTGGCGCAATTGCTCTTCAGTTTGTCTCGTATTATTAGAACGATAAAGACTAATAAAAGATTCATCTTCATAAGCGCGTAATAAAATGGGCGCATCATCGGGCATCGTTTGACGTAATCTCAACGAACGCCCTTGGTTAGAAAGTATCATATTTTTTTAATGGTGAATGGTTTTCGAGGTTTTAGTTTTTTGAAAACAAAACGAAAACCTCGAAATGATGAATGGTGAATGGTAAATGGTAAATTATCATTTTTATAATTCATAATTCATAATTCATAATTCACCATTCACTATTCTCCATTATTAAAAAAACTTGTAACTACTCAGTCTTATTAAGCGTTGTACTCCAATACGCACAAAGCTAAAGCGTTGTACTCCTAGACAAAGCTAAAGCGTTGTACTCCAATACGCACAAAGCTAAAGCGTTGTACTCCATTCATTCGCATTTCAAGGCTGAGTAGTTACAAAAACTTTTCTTCAATAAATGCGATAATCTGCTCGGGATTATTCATATCTAATACAGGGCGATCCGTTATTATCGCTGAAGGTTCATCAGAAGCAATCGCAATCACGTTTTCATCGTCAGGAAAAAATAAAGGATGCCCTAAACTTGGGCGATGCACTTCAATTTTAGGAAAAGGCTCATGTTTAAAACCTTCGACTAAAATCAAATCCAATTTATCTTGATCCAAATGTGACAACAATTGTTCTAAAGGAGGTTCATCATACTCCTCTTCCACTTCAACCATTAATGCCCATCGTTTTCGAGAAGCCACTAACATTTGTTCCGCGCCAGCATGACGAAGGCGGTAGCTATCTTTACCTGGATAATCTACCTCAAATTTTTTATGATGAGTATGTTTAATCATGCCAAGGCGTAAACCCTTGGCTTTAAGTAATGGTATGATTTTTAACAATAAAGTCGTTTTACCTGTGCCACTATAGGCAATAAAACTGACAATTGGAATGTGCGTCATTTCAGTAGAAAAACAGATGGTGAATGGGCAAAAAAATTCTTGCCTACCACTTTTGATAGGTGGGCAACCTGCCCACCCTACATGAACTAAAATGGTATAATACACGAAAAAAATCCTATTCGCTACTCCCCATCATTCAAAATATCAAAAAAAATGACTCCACAACCTCCAATATTAAATATCAATCAATTATCTGTCACATTCAAAAACGCTGCCCAAGATGAAACACAAGTTGTACATAATGTGAGTTTTCATATTAATAAAGGTGAAAAATTAGCACTCGTTGGCGAATCCGGCTCAGGTAAATCAGTCACTGCTTTATCCATCTTACAACTACATGATCGTCAACGGGTTACTTACCCGACAGGTTCAATTAAATTTCAAGAACAAAATTTGTTTCAACTGAATGAAGCCAAATTGCGTCAAGTGCGCGGTAAAGAAATTGCGATGATTTTTCAAGAGCCAATGACTTCGCTCAATCCTGTTTATCCCATTGGCACGCAATTGATAGAACCTTTATTATTACATGAAGGTTTAAGTAAATCTGCGGCTCGCCGCCGTATGCTTGAACTAATGGCACTCACTGGACTTCCTGAACCACAAAAACGCTTTAATACATACCCACATACCTTATCAGGTGGGCAGCGTCAACGGGTAATGATTGCAATGGCGTTAGCTTGCAACCCTCAATTATTGATCGCAGATGAACCGACAACGGCACTTGATGTCACAATACAACTGCAAATTCTTGAATTGCTTGAAAATATGCAAAAAGAATTTGGCATGGCAGTGCTACTCATTACCCATAATTTAAATCTAGTCAAACGATTTGCTGAACGGGTTTGCGTGATGCAAGCGGGCAAATTGGTTGAATCCGAATCCACAACCCAATTATTTAAACGCCCTCAACATCCTTACACCCAACATCTACTCAACAGCGAGCCAGAAAGAATCCAAACGGATTATGACTACACCACTGTCACCACGCCCTTATTAGAAGCAAAAAAAATTCGTTGCCACTTTTCAATGAATAAAGGCTTTTTT
Organism: Thiomargarita sp.; assembly: GCA_023143415.1. Taxonomy (GTDB): domain Bacteria; phylum Pseudomonadota; class Gammaproteobacteria; order Beggiatoales; family Beggiatoaceae; genus QNES01. Next base: position 9,908 of record JAGLHR010000616.1, read on the forward strand.
AATAAACAAACTGGGGAAATTAAAGCGGTTGACGAAGTTGATATACATCTTTATTCAGGAGAAACCCTTGGCATTGTAGGCGAATCGGGTTCAGGAAAAACCACATTAGGTATGTGTCTATTACGATTGCAAAATTGTACAGGCAACATTCGCTTTGCAAACACACGCTTAGATCAGCTTCACATCGCAAAATTACGTCCCTTACGCCATCATTTTCAAGTCGTTTTTCAGGATCCCTATTCCTCTCTATCGCCACGCATGACAATAGAAGACATTATTGGCGAAGGATTGGTTATTCACCACCCCAAATTAAATCGTTCTCAGCGTCGTGAGCAAATCGTTAAAATACTAGAAGAGGTTGATTTACAAGCCGATATGTTATCGCGTTATCCCCACGAATTTTCAGGTGGACAACGTCAACGTATCGCAATTGCACGGGCTGTCATTTTAGAACCCCAATTGATTTTATTAGATGAACCCACCAGTGCGCTTGATGTCTCAGTGCAAAAGCAAGTGCTTGAATTACTTGAGAATTTACAGATTAAACATCGGATCAGTTACTTATTTATCAGCCATGATTTAAAAGTCATTCGCGCCATGTCACATCGGATCATTGTCATGCGTAATGGCTTATTTATTGAACAGGGCGAAACAGAGCAAATCTTCAACCATCCCCAACATCCTTATACGCAAAATTTATTACATGCGTCTTTATTAACAAAAAAATGAGGTATCCAAAATGTCCTCTTATATACTTGATGCGATTAAAAAGGCTGAACATGAACATGATATAGTCCAATTTATTGATAATGATCTTGAAAAGAAAGGACGGACATTTTTTTCCAAACTTTGGTTCTGGATAATTGTACTGATTATCATGAATATACTGTCATTTACGGTATTGTTTTGGCCTAAAAAACCGATTTCATCACCACAAATCCATTTTGTAAAACCGACGATTTCCCAAGAACAGAACGAATTGAAAAACGAATTTAAGTGATTGGAGTTCGAGGTTTGAGTTTTTTGAAGAAAAACTCAAACCTCGAAAACGCTTCAGCTTTGGGCATTTCTAGGAGTCCAACGCTTCAGCTTTGGGCATTTCTAGGAGTCCAACGCTTCAGCTTTGGGCATTTCTAGGAGTCCAACGCTTCAGCTTTGGGCGTTTCTAGGAGTCCAACGCTTCAGCTTTGGGCATTTCTAGGAGTCCAACGCTTCAGCTTTGGGCGTTTCTAGGAGTCCAAACCACAAAGCTAAAGCATTCGAGGTTTGAGTTTTTTGAAGAAAAACTCAAACCTCGAATGTACTCCAAATTTCAAAAAAATTCAACGTCAGTTTTCTCATTACCTAAACAGCGGTTTTAATCCATTCGAGGTTCAAGTTTTTCTTCAAAAAACTTGAACCTCGAATCTTATATACAATCCTTGTAGTTATTCTTGTCAAACGAAAAATTGACTATGAACGAGTGAAAACTCACTTGATTTTAATTCTGATTAAAACAAAATATCCTGTACAAAATTCAAAAATATTAAAAAATTATGATTATTCTTTAATGAGATTTGATAATATATACTTCTTATTAAATTATCGCTTAACCACTCATTTTAATATTGATAACTAAACATGACTATTGAACGTACCTTATCTATCATTAAACCAGATGCCACTGCTAAAAATGTCATTGGCGAAATTTGCTCACGTTTTGAAAAAGGCGGCTTACGCATTATCGCCGCTAAAATGCTCCACCTATCCCGTGAACAAGCTGAAAGTTTTTATGCTGTACACAAAAAACGGCCATTTTTCAAAGACTTAGTGGATTTTATGATCACTGGTCCCGTCTTTGTGCAAGTTCTTGAAGGTGAAAATGCCATTACTATTAATCGCGACTTAATGGGGGCAACTAACCCGAAAGACGCAGCATCAGGTACAATACGCGCCGATTTTGCACAAACAGTTGATGAAAATGCTGTGCATGGCTCCGATAGTCCAGAAACGGCGAAAAATGAAATTGATTTCTTTTTTAAAGCCACTGAAATTTGTCCACGAACACGCTAACTCTTATAAAGAAATCTGATTTCTCTCTAAATCACTAAAATGGTTAATTTATTGGATTTGGATCAAGAGTTGCTCACCTCTTTTTTCGTTAGCCTCGGCGAAAAGCCCTTTCGTGCAACGCAAGTTCTGAAATGGATTCATCAACTCGGCATCGTTGATTTTGATGCGATGACTAATTTGAGTAAAGCATTACGGCAACGATTAAAAGAGAACGCCTGTATCTCCATGCCTCAAATCGTTATGAGCCAAACGTCACTGGATGGTACACGCAAATGGTTAGTACAACTTGATAGCAACAACAGTATTGAGATGGTGTTTATACCTGAAGATGATCGGGGAACGCTCTGTGTATCCTCACAAGTGGGGTGCGCCTTAAACTGCCGTTTTTGCGCGACAGCACAACAAGGTTTTAATCGCAACCTCACCACAGGCGAAATCATTGCCCAACTGTGGTTAGCAGAACAAACACTTCAAGCTGAAATCGCCTCACTTCCCCCTTCTTCAAAGGAAGAAACTCAACCTATCAATAGCTCACAAACCCCCTTTTTATCAAATGGGGGAACTAAGGAAGAAAATTCGTCCCTTCAAAAAGGAAAACAGGTGATTAGAAATGTCGTATTCATGGGTATGGGTGAACCATTAACCAATTTTAACAATGTATGCAAAGCAATGAACTTAATGTTAAATGATTTTGCTTATGGTTTATCCAAGCGACGTGTCAGCCTCAGCACTGTCGGCATCGTACCCGCACTGCTACGTTTGAAAGAACAATCTTCTGTTAACATTGCCATCTCCTTACATGCGCCAAATGATACACTGCGCGATCAACTTCTGCCCATTAATAAAAAATATCCGCTGCGTGAATTAATCGCCGCCTGTCATACACTGATAAAAGGGGAAAAGCACCGTCAAATTACCTTTGAATATGTCATGCTCAAAGAGATTAATGACAGCCCTGCCCATGCGAAAGCATTAGTTAAATTATTGCGGGGTTTACCTGCTAAAATTAATCTTATTCCATTTAATATTTTTCCACAAACCGATTATCAATGCGCCACACCTGAAACAATAGAGCGTTTTCGTGATATTCTCTTAGCGGCTGGCTTTGTAACTATAACGCGAAAAAACCGAGGCGATGATATTGATGCTGCATGTGGACAATTAGCTGGAAAAGTGCTTGATAAAAAAAGATAAGGAATGTGCATGAAATAAAATCGT
>JAGLHR010000617.1 GCA_023143415.1 Thiomargarita sp.
CTGGAGCTTGGGAACGAGGGGTGGGGTGTAATCAATTTCAAGGCGGACAGCTAAAGCAGGATCAGCTAAATTATTTCATTAGGAATGTGCATGAAATAATATCTACCTCGAATACCTGACAGGTTTCCATTCGAGGCTAAAGTTTTTTCTTTAAAAAAACTTTAGCCTCGAAACCTGTCAGGTCTGATTCAACATGGTGGAATTGATTTCATGCACGTTCTTTAGTCTGCTTTAGCAGACTATTCGAGGTTTGAGTTTTTTTTTCAAAAAAACTCAAACCTCGAATGCTTTTCGCCTTGAAATTGATTTCAAGGCTAACCGCTGAGTAATTACGAAAAAACTTTAGCCTCGAATGCTTTAGCTTTGTGCTTTGGAATATCAACGCTTTAGCTTTGAGGAGTCTCAACGCTTTAGCTTTGGATCCGTCGCCAAAGCTGAAGCGTTGGACTCCAGAACCGATAAAAAAATTAATGCTTTTATTTTAAATCCGTTTTTAAAATGAATTTCGCCTATCTCTGTCTGTTGGGTAACGAAAAAACTTGATGATCGAGTGATAGCATTCCCAACGAGACATCGGGAACGAGATAATGATGATATTTGGAGAATTATGGTAAAAATTATCACGATGGATACTAATGTATTAGTTGCGGCACTTATAAGCAATTTAGGTGCATCCCATTATATTTTGCGACTGATTTTGGAAGAAAAAATCAAGTTAGCACTCACCCCCGCTGTTTATTTTGAATACGACGATGTCCTTACCCGAAAGGAAATTTTAGCCAAAACGCATTTATCCATTGAGGAAGTAGAAAATATTTTAGACTTACTGGCATTATTAGCTAAAAAACATGCCGTTTATTTTTTGCTGAGGCAAATCTATTTGATGAAAAAGATAATCTGATTTGTGAATGTGCTTTTGCCAGTCAAAGTAATTACTTAATGACTTCAAATATAAAGGATTTTAGAAGCGGAGAACTTAAAGCATTTCGCTTTCAAGTTATTACGCCAAAGGATTTCTGCCAATTATGGAGATTACACGATGAATAACTATCAAGTTGTCACAACGATTACCATGCCAATAGAATTACAACAAAGATTAGAACGACAAGCTAAAAATCAAAGTATTTCAATCAATCAATTAATTAATTATTTACTGACCGTTCAGTTAACACAATTAGAAATGATTAACTCTCTTGAGTCTAAATTATCGCAAAAATCACTTCCAGAACTCAAAACCAAAGTGAGTGCCATTTTAGAAGGTATTCCAAGTAGAAAAGTACCCGATTGGGATTTAGATTTTGGGGAAGTCAGGTAGTTAAAGTAGGGTGGGAGGAGCGTCAATGCCATTAAGTATAAGCCAGGGCGAACACGCATGTTCGCCCCTACAAGCACAGAATACGCGGGTTTTTGTAGGGGCAACCCTGCGTGTCTGCCCTTAACTTAATGACAGTGAACTATATCCTACGTTCACTGGATAGTATCTGAGTAATTACATCAAATATTTAATTTTCGACTTTCCAGTATTGATATGCTGGAGTTTCATAAGGGTGACTTTGTTTTAATGCTTTAATGACTTTTTCAATACAATCATCTTCACAAACAAGTTCCACCTTAAATTCGGTAACATATTCTATTTCATTCTTTTTACCAATATAAGGATTACTATTTTCACAAGGTTTAAATTGACTATTTCCTAAAGTTTGCCAACAACAAGAATCATAATGACCTATTTTCCCTGCACCTGCTGCGAACATCGCCGTTTTGACTTCCTCAATATGAGTTTCAGGTATATAAATCTCTAATTTAATCATTTTAAACCTCGTTTTTTTAACCTTTTTTTAACCTTGTAATTGGAACAAAAAAAAACCCAGCTTAGAACTAAACTGGGTTTCAATTTTAATAGAGATGTTTTTGACTTAATCTAAAGTTCCAAAATAGGTATCCCAATTATTAGGAAATCCCATGATTTTTTTTATATCAAGATTTATTTGGCTATCATGTTGATAAAGCCATAAAAACCCACCCAGTGAGCATCGTTGAGAGGCTTGGCGGGGATAGTCATCTACTATTATAATGACTTTGAAAAAAAAACCCTAACCCTAAAATTGGGGTTTGGAATTTTATTTGTATAACAATCTCAGCATGGTTATAAGGAGAAAATAATGAAATGGCTTGAAATTAAACAACGCTATCCCGATAAATTTATTTTACTGGGTAATCTAGTAGAAGAACAGATTTCTTCGCACAGATATAAAATCTTAGCAGGAGAAATTCTGAAAGTGAGTGATAATGCTACGGAAATAAGAAAAGCATATCAAGAATATAATAGTCAAGGAAAAGATGTACTCTATTCACTTCCCAGTACCACAGAAGAATTCATTGTGGAAAATGTGCCGCTTAAAGGAATCTTTAAATGAAATTTGAGCGAAAGCAGGGTTTGATATGGGTACCCATAGAGGTCATTTATGAAGGAAAAAAGATAATTATTCCCGATTGCATTATTGATACTGGCTCATCCAGCACAATGATAGACATTGATCTAGTAGAATTTGATTATAGAAAACCGGCTATAATTAAACGCTTATTTGGAATAGGTACTGGGAAGCAAGAAGTTTTATCTCAAGAAGTGGATAAAATAATTATTGATCAATTTGAATTAGAAGCAGTACAAATTGAATTTGGAACAATCAAAGAAACTTTAGGAATTAATGGATTCATTGGAAATGATATTTTGAGCCAGTTTATTGTAATGATTGATTTCAATCAACAAATTATTAGCTTTAAACTAAACGAAGAGCATCTTGCAAAACGGCTCAAAAAAACTTTTTTTTGAATCTGGTGTACAGGACGATTTATCATAAATCGTTGATTTTAAATATAAATTTATTTATATGATAACGAACTTATAAAAAATGGTCCTGTACTTAGATTTTATTGTTGTGCGTAAGCCGGGAGTTCAGGCACTAACTAAACACTTTTCACCGATTCAGGTTTATCCAATACAGAACGTCCTAAAACACGCGCTACCAGTTCTTCTACTGAAGGGCGATACTTATCAGGCGCATTTAATGGCGGGATTTCTGTGATAATTATTCGACCTGATTCCCGGCGTGCGCGTAAAAAGGATGGCCCTGGTTGGCGCGTCAGTTTGTCTTCAAGGAAAACGAGGGCATTTTCTTTGTTTTGAAGCAGTTCTGATAATACGCTTTCAACATTCTCCGTCGTGGCATCAGGGAATGTTTCAAAACCAAGTAATGCAAAGCCATCAGCTAAAGCGTTACTGCCCATAAAGATGAGCTTCATCCTAATTTTCCTAAGAGTAAAATGGTCACAACCAAGCCATAAATAGCAATACCTTCCGCCAAGCCGAGATAAACTAAAGTACGTCCAAACATTTCTGGTTTTTCGGCAATAACAGCCAGCGAAGCGGCACCGACTGGTCCGACAGCAATACCTGCCCCTATCGTTGCAAACGCCGTTGGAATTCCAATACCTATCATTGCTAATCCCATACCGACGGTAATTTCACGCGCAGCTTCAGTTGTTGTTGGTTCTGCCATCACTTCCTGAATACCCAACAATAACAAACCAATTTGTGCGATAACAAAAACAAGTAAATTAATTCCCACCGTGCCTTTTAACCAGCGCGGCGCATTCGCCTGTTTAGAAAGGGGAACTATTTCAAAATAAATCCCTATCGCGATAATACCTAATAGACTTAAAGTCATTAAAGCAAGTAGCCAATACATAATAATTGTTAATTGTTAACTGGTAATTGGTAACTACTCCGCCTTGAAATTGATTTCAAGGCGGAGTAGTTACGTTAATTGTTAATTGTCTCTTCCGCCCTTGAATAATATTTAGCAATATCCGCCTCACTCACTCGTGTCAAAGCCTCTTTTGGCAGAATCGACAATAATTCCCAAGATAAATTTAGGGTATCAATAATACTATGATCAGTCGTTTCACCTTGCCCAACAAAACGTTTTTCAAACTCTTCGGCAAAAGCGAGGTAACTGCGATCACGTTCTGAAAGTTCTTCAGCACCAATAATGGAAGCCAAATTACGGGCATCTAAAGCACGAGTATAAGCAGCATAAATTTGGTTAGCAATACGTCCATGATCTTCACGAGTATGATCTTTGCCAATGCCATCCTTCATTAACCGTGACAAGGAAGGCGGCACATTGACAGGTGGATAAATGCCCTGATTATGCAATTCACGACTGAGTACAATTTGACCTTCTGTAATATAGCCTGTTAAATCTGGAATGGGATGCGTAATGTCATCACTTGGCATACTAACAACAGGTATCATTGTGATCGAGCCATGCCGATTTTTAATGCGTCCAGCGCGTTCATAAATTTCTGCCAAATCAGAATATAAATAACCAGGATAACCCTTACGAGCTGGCACATCACCTTTAGCAGTAGCAATTTCACGCAAGGCTTCTGCGTAGTGAGTCATATCGGTAATGACAACCAACACATGAAGATCACGATCATAAGCCAGATATTCAGCGGCAGTCAAAGCAGTACGTGGCAAAATAAGCCGCTCCATCGGTGGGTCATCGGCATGATTAATGAACATAACCACATTATTGAGTACGCCACTTGATTCAAATTGTTCCTCAAAAAAACGGGCATCCGCATAAGAGACTCCCATTGCGGCAAAAACAACGGCAAATTGTGACTCCTGCCCTGGTAATTTAGCTTGACGCACAATTTGCGCTGCAAGGCGATTATGTGGTAAACCCGAACCAGAAAAAATAGGCAATTTCTGCCCACGCACTAAAGAATTTAAACCATCTATAGTAGAAATGCCTGTTTGGATAAATTCACTGGGATAAGCGCGTGCCACTGGATTAACCGATGAACCATTGACATTACGCTTTAAGCCAGAAATGAGCGGGGGACGATCATCACGCGGCTGCCCTATGCCATTAAATACACGCCCCAATAAATCGGGAGAAACTGGCAATTCAAAAGGCTTTTCTAAAAAGCGTACCCAAGTGTTTTCTATATCAAGATCATTCGTCCCTTCAAACACTTGCACGAGTACAACTTCTTGAGTCGTTTGTATCACTTGCCCATTACGCTTGCCCCCACTGTGATCACGTACAAGCACCCTATCACCCAATGCCACATTGGGAACACCGCGCAAAAATAATAAGGCATCGCGCATTGCCGAAACCATACGATATTCTTTTTCTTTCATACAATTTCTTTGAAATTCGCCCACTAATGATAATATCTTCGCCAAAGAATTTTGAACAATTCGAGGTTTTAGTTTTTTGAAAAAAAACTTTAGGCTGGGAAATGGATTAAAGAATTTTCGTAACTACTCAGGGCAACCATAAAGGATTGCCCCTACAACATTTCAGCCTAAAGTTTTTCTTCAAAAAACTTTAGGCTGAAATATTCTTAATTAATACGGACGAAAATATTCTGATGTAGGGGCAAT
>JAGLHR010000618.1 GCA_023143415.1 Thiomargarita sp.
AATCAGGGCAACCACAAGGGATTGCCCCTACATAAAAATATTTTCGTCAGTCTTCATAAGAATATTGTAGGGGCAATCCTTTATGGTTGCCCTGAGTCGTTACTTGATCATCAAGTAAAATTCATGTCTATTTAGTACGCTGAATACGATTCACATTTTCCAATCGGCGCAGATGTCGCATAACATCGGCTAAGTGAACACGATTTCGTACAGAAATACAAAATTGGATAATGCCAGAAATACCCTCACTACTTTCATTGGAAACCTGTTTAATATTACTTTCCATATTGGCAATAGCTGTCGCAATGGTGGCTAAAACACCCCGTTTATCACGCACATCAAGACGAATATCCACTAAAAACTCACCTGAAATTTGAGATTCCCATTCCACGGCTAATAATTTTTCAGGCGATTGACGGTAATCATCGACATGTCTGCAAGCGGCAGTGTGAATGATAACACCTCTACCCGTACTCACAAAGCCAACAATCTCATCCCCAGGTATAGGGCGACAACAACGCGCAAAGTTGACTAAAATGCCTTCACTTCCTTTTATAATCAAAGGATTGGATTGGCTAACCTCAGTCAGTTGGGGTGCTTTGATTGAGTTCTCTGAGACAGGGTGAAATTGATGGACAACAATCAACGCTATTCGGTTGCCCAAGCCAATTTCGGCTAATAGCGAGTCTAGGTTATCAACTTTAAAGGTTTCCAACAAATGTGCGCGTTGCTTTTCATTGAATTTATCTACAGATAAGGAATAGGGTGTTAATTCTTTATCCAACATACGTTTACCCAAAAGCACAGCATCTTTATATTGGAGCGTTTTCAAAAAATGCCGAATGTAGCTACGGGCGCGGGCACTCACGGCAAAATTTAACCAACTGGGATTAGGACGCGCCCATTTCGCTGTCAAGACTTCAACCGTTTGTCCACTGACTAATGGCGTGGAAAGGGAAACATATTGATTGTCAATCTTCGTTGCAATGCAGTTATTACCTACGTCGCTATGTATGGCATAAGCAAAATCAATAGCTGTTGCCCCTTTAGGTAATTGCAATATTTTACCCTGGGGCGTAAAAACATATACCTCTTCTGGGAATAAATCAATTTTAACCTGTTCTAAAAACTCTAACGAATCACTCGCACTTTGTTGTATTTCAAGTAAACCGTGTAACCATTCCTGTGTACGTTTACGGGCAACATAATTGGTTGCCTCATGTGGACAATCCATTTCTTTGTCGAATCGAGAGATGCTATGTGCTGTAATACCATTTTCCGCTATTTGGTGCATAGCCATCGTGCGGATTTGAATATCAATCAATAGTCCATGAGTACTAAATAATGTCGTATGTAAAGATTGATAACCGTTCACTTTATGAATAGCGATATAATCCTTAAAGTGTTCACATATCGGTTTATAGAGCGTATGCATAACCCCAAGCACACGATAACAGTCATCGACGCTATTGACAATAATCCGTAACGCATAACTATTGGTGACTTGAAAAAAGGTTTTTCTCTTATCTACAGAATTCGCCTTTTTTTTATCGCGCATGTTTTCGTGAAGAACATAACAATGTCTTTCCCGCTTGACGATATTGCCTTTAATACAACATTGCTTTAGACGCTGCTCAATAGTACTTTGAATACTGTGAGATATTTTAGTACGTTTACTATAGAGTTTTTGCATTTCCTGTGCTAATATTCTATAGCGTAAGGGATGGAGTGTCGCAAAGCTCCGTTCTTGTAGTTCAACACGCACGGCATTCATGCCAAGGCGATTAGCAATGGGTGCATAGATTTCCAAAGTTTCGCGAGCAATCCGTCGCTGTGATGCCAGTTCCATCGCCCCTATCGTCCGTATATTATGAAGGCGATCAGCCAGTTTGACAATGATCACACGAATATCGCGGTTCATAGCAATAAGCATTTTTTGAAAACTGGCGGCTTGTGCATGTTCACGGGTTTCAAATTGTATTGAGGATAATTTGCTGACTCCATCAACTAATTCTGCAACCTTTTTTCCAAACTCGCCGGCGAGTTTTTCCTTGGTAATATTTGTATCTTCAATGATATCGTGTAAAAGGGCAGCGCACAGCGTTTGAATATCCATCCGCATTTGAGCCAAGATGTAGGCTACTGCTATAGGATGAAAAATATAAGGTTCACCCGATTTCCGTATTTGACCATCGTGAGCTTCGGCACTGAATAAATAGGCACGATAAATTTCACGGACCTGTTGAGCCTCAAGATAGGTTTCAAGCAGATCACACAGATCACTCATTAATAGTCGGGGAGGAGGAGGGCCTAGTGCAAAAAACATGGCTATTAATAATAATAATGATAAACCAAGTATTTAAACTTGGTTTTTTTGGGGTTTAATTTAAGTTGTCAATTTATCAAAATTAGCTGGTGTGACTAAGCCTTCAGCGATTTCTCGCAAAGCGATGACTGTTACTTTATCATTCTTATTGGACACTAAAGGGGCAGCACCCTTTGCCAGTTGACGGGCGCGTTTGCTGGCAAGTAAGACGAGATTAAAACGGTTATCAATTTCTTCTAAACAATCTTCTACGGTAAGACGTGCCATTATCTCTTTTTTTCCTTTGAATTGAAGTCAATATGGTGAATGTTTAATGGTGAATTATGAATGGTGAATGATGAATATCTTTTTAAATGATTGATTTAATTCATCATTCACCATTCACCATTCACCATTCACCATTCACCATTGGCGAAGGTATTATTAATATAATGTAACGACTCAGGGCAACCACAAGGGATTGCCCCTACATCAGATATTTTCGTCCGTATTAATAAGAATATTGTAGGGGCAATCCTTTATGGTTGCTCTGAGTA
>JAGLHR010000619.1 GCA_023143415.1 Thiomargarita sp.
AGCTGGAGCTTGGGAACGAGGGGGCAGAGTAGTTACACCTCGACTTTAGTTTTTTGAAGAAAAACTAAAACCTCGAACTCCATCATCTCCGATAATTTCTGCTTCATTCCTTAGTGCAACGCTTTGGCGAATCGACACAAAATGAAAAAATCAATTAATGAAAAAACCTATCAAATCAATCATTTATTTGTTTTAATTGGACTACTTCTATTTAATCCAGTCTTCGCCCAAATGAGTGAGAAAACAAATGAGAAACAGGATACTTTTTTAAAAGCCAATGTTGTTTCTAAAACAAGCTATGTGCAAGCTCAATTGATTTATATTTTACGTTTATATGATCGTTTATCCGTACTAAAATCAGGTGAATTTTCAACTCCGCTTATAAAACATATAGAATTTCAACAACTAGGTGATGAAACCTATTTTCAAACTCAATTTCAAGATCAGACTTATCAAGTGCGAGAGCAGCGTTATGCCCTTTTTCCTAAAAATAAGGGTAAATTAACGATTCCTGCCAGCGATTTTATTGGAAGAATAGCCCTTCCTGAAAGTTTATGCGATCCTTCGTTTGAGTATTGTTTAAAAAAAATCCATCTCAAATCTGAAGCAATTCAAGTCAATATTCAACCTAAACCGCCTCAGTTTCAAGAAGATCATTGGTGGTTGCCCACACAGAATCTCTCTTTGAGTGAGGAATGGCGTTTTAAACGCCCTTTTTTTCAAGTTGGCGAACCTGTTATTCGTATTATCACTTTACAAGCAAAAGGTTTGATGGCTAAACAATTACCAGAATTACCACCCTTAGAAAATTTTTATCCTGAGTCATCGCAACTTAAAGATCATTTTGAAAAGAGCGGCGTTATTGGTGAGCGCATACAAACTTTTGTTTTAATTCCCACAGGGGATTATATTTTGCCGCCCGTCAAAATACCCTGGTGGGATAGTGAAAATCAGAAAATCCGTTATGCGACTTTGCCCGCCCATTCTATTTATGTATCACCTTCAAGCACCACATTGACGAATTTTTTTTTAATAAAGTTTGAACCTTGGGCTGTAATATTTGCCCTGGGCTGGTTGACAACATTATTCGTTTGGTGGTGGCGAACTCATTTTCCAGCAACTCAATCTGAAACCCCTGAACCGCTTAATATAAAAAAGGCGCGTCAGGCGATTAAGCAGGCTTGTGAACAAAATGATCCGAAAAAAACAGAAAAAGCCGTGTTGAATTGGGCGATGATGCGTTGGCGTAATATGACTAATTTAAGTCATGTGGCGAGACAATTAAATGACTTAGAAGTAAAAATGGTTTTCAACCATTTGGATCGAACACTTTATGCACAGAAACAGGCGTATTGGGAGGGAAAAACTTTTTGGAAGGTGTTCGAGGTTTTTCTTCAAAAAACATCGAAGGCTAAAGATAAGGATAATGCGGAGCATAAAGGGAATGTAGAAAGTGTTTTACCAAAACTTTATGCCTAAACCCTCTTTTAAATAATGAAAGAGATGAGAATACAACGAATTAGGTAACTACTCAGCCCCCTCGTTCC
>JAGLHR010000062.1 GCA_023143415.1 Thiomargarita sp.
AGAAATCCGATTTTTTGAAAAAATCGGATTTCTTAAATCTCTTAGAAACATAGTGCGTAACATCAGCTAATAAGTATGGTAGGTCGGGTTAGACCTTAAGTAGTCCTTTGATATAATGACACTTTTAACCATCGAATATCAAATTTTCTATCGGATAAAACCATGTCCAAAACCACCATTGAACCATTCATTATCCAATCGCCAGAAAATCTGGAAGAAACCCATCCGCATCTCTTCAACTTATCCAAACAATTGTCGTTGCAATATGTCCATCAAGCGATGGTGCCTGAAGAGAATTTAAAATCAATAGGGCAGCAATTATGGGCTGTTCTGAATATTGATGCAGAATTTGCGGCGGCGAAAAAGGCGAATTTGCCGATTTTACCACTGGTTATTGTTGGTAATCCATCATTGCCCTGGGAATGTTTGTCTCATCCTGATGAGGGTTTTTTGGGTAAAAATCCGAAATATACCCTTTCTCGTCAATATCCAAAGCCACAGATGAGTTCGTCCCCTTTGCCAAAAGGCCCACTAAAAGTATTGTTATTCACCTCTCAGCCCGATGATTTGGGGGCGGAAACCATGCGCTTGGATATTGAAGCGGAACAGGCTCATGTTTTGGAGGCGTTAGATAAATATTTTCATCAGGGCTTGGTTAAGATTGATACGCCAGATGATGGGCGATTTTCTCATTTGCAAGAGAAATTGCGCGATGAGGAATTTCATTTGGTGTTTTTGAGTGGGCATGGCTCTTATGATACTGATCAATATAGCGAGACTTATCAGAAAGCCACGTTTTTGTTTGAAGGTGAGGAGGGCAACGGAGTTAAAGTCACTGCGGCGGAAATTGCCCAAGCGTTTATAGGCACTTCGGTGCAATGTGTGATATTGTCGGCTTGTCAATCGGGGAAAATGGCTTCGGATGTTTTAAATACAGGCTTGATGCAGGAATTGGTGGCGGCTGGATTGCCGCATGTCATTGGGATGCGCGAGTCGATTTTGGATCGAGCGGGGATTTTGTTTGCAAAGGCATTTTGTGCGGCTGTGGCGAGAAAGGAAGTTTTGCCCGTGGCGATGCAGGAAAGTCGGATTGCGATGACTCAGCCTTTGGAAAAGGCAGAACCGTGGCGGGATGCCAGTAGAAATGGTTTGGCAGAGCTGAGTTTGGATCAGTGGTGTTTGCCGATTTTGATGAGCCACGCGCCGATGCAAGCCGTGATTAATTGGGATTTTACGCCGCAACTCCCTGAATCTAAAACGTTTTTTGTGGATAGTTTGGCAGATAATATTACTTTGCCACCCGTGTTTATTGGTCGCCGTAAGGCATTGCGGGAATTAGGGCAGGCTTTATCTAGCGGGCGAATGCGGCAATTGTTGATTACTGGACCAGGTGGACAGGGTAAAACGGCTTTGGCAGGTAAATTGGCGCGTAAGTTGGAACAGCAAGGTTATTTGGTTCATGCTTATTCGGCGCGGCCTTCTGAAAGCAGTTGGGAAAATTTTGTGTTTCACTTGAAAAGTAGTTTGAGTGATCAGCTATTGGAACAGGTAGAACGGCGATGGGGTTTATGTCCGAATGAATTGCAACAGGTGCAATTGTTATTGAATGCGCTGGTGCAGCAAGGACGATTGGTCTTGTTTTTTGATAATTTGGAGAGCGTGCAGAAGCCAGAAACAGGTGAGTTGACTGATGCGACTTTGAAAATCTGGTTACAGGCGGCACAGAAGTTTCCAAAGGTGCTGATTTTGTTGACTTCGCGTTGGGCAGTGCCGGGTTTTGAGCCGCATCCGTTGGTGCGTCCGAGTTATGGGGATTTTTTGCGTTATATTCAGTATTTGGATATGGACTTGCTGATAGAGAGAAAGCGGGAGTTGTATCAGGTATTGGGGGGGAATTTTAAGGGTTTGCAGTTGTTTGAGGCGGCGCAGCAGTTGGGAATTGGGCAAGCGGCGTTTTTGGAGCGGGTGCAAACGGCGCAGAAGGATTTGCAGGTTTATATGGCGGTGGCGCAGGTTGTGGGTTATTTGCAGCCAGAGGAACGGGTTTTGTTGGAACGATTGCCTGTTTATACTACGCCAGTGACTGAGTTTGGGATTAAGGAGATTGCTGGGGATTTGGCGACTCCGCTGGAAGCGTTGCAACGATTGGTGAGTTTGGCGTTGGTGGATGTGGAAGTGGTTAAGATTGGGGAGAAGCGGCAACGGGCTTATCAGATTTCGCCATTAGTCACAGAATGGTTGCAACGACAAGGTGTGGAAAAGCCGGGTTTGGAATTGCGAAAACAGGCAGCGGCGTATCAGAAATGGTTGTTTGAGCGTGGGTTGAGTACGGTGAATCAGGGGATAACGGTGCATGAGGCTTTGCAGTTGGCAGAACTGCAGGAGGAAGCGAATCGGTTTGCGTTGGATAATTTAGTGCCTTATTTTAGTAGAGTAGGCATGAATCGGACTTTGTTGGATAAGTGGTTGCCTACTTTGCGGAAATCTGGTGATAAGAAAACTCAAGCTAGAGCATTGAATGAATCTGGTTTCGTAAACGATTCTCTTGGTCATTATGATACTGCTATGGATTATTATCAACAGTCTCTTCAAATCCGTCGGGAAATTGGCGACCGGGCTGGCGAAGGCACGACCCTGAACAATATTTCGCAAGTCTTCCAGGCACAAGGCGATTACGAAACGGCCTTGGACTATCTGCAACAGTCTCTTCAAATCAGTCGGGAAATTGGCGACCGGGCTGGCGAAGGCACGACCCGACCCTGAACAATATTTCGCAAGTATTCAAGGCACAAGGCGATTACGAAACGGCCTTGGACTATCTGCAACAGTCTCTTCAAATCAGTCGGGAAATTGGCGACCGGGCTGTCGAAGGCGCGACCCTGAACAATATTTCGACACTTTATCATGCACAAGGCGATTACGAAACGGCCTTGGACTATCTGCAACAGTCTCTTCAAATCCGTCGGAAAATTGGCGACCGGGCTGGCGAAGGCACGACCC
>JAGLHR010000620.1 GCA_023143415.1 Thiomargarita sp.
ATAGGAGTACAACGCTTCAGCTTTGTATAGGAGTACAACGCTTCAGCTTTGTATAGGAGTACAACGCTTCAGCTTTGTATAGAAGTACAACGCTTCAGCTTTGTATAGGAACAATAATGAATCATAAAAAATCACACAAAATCTTAATTATCGATGAATCCTTAGTCAATCTTCATTTCTTAACGAAGACACTCACCAAACAAGGATATCAAGTACGCGGTGTCGATAATAGCACCAGAGCATTAAAAGCCGCTCAATTAGAATCGCCCGACTTGGTTTTACTAAACATTAAGAAATCTAAAATTAACTGCGACAAAATCTGTAAATACTTAAAAGCAACTCAAAAAACAGCGGAAATTCCAATTATTTTTATCAATGGTATGGATGAAGTCGTCAATAAAGTCAAAATTTTTGAAGTAGGGGAAGTAGATTACATAACTCACCCATTTAAGGCTGAAGAACTATTAGCGCGTGTGAAAACACATTTAGCATTGCAAAACATGCAAAAGCAACTTAAAGAAAAAAATATTCAACTTGAACAAGCGACTGAAAAATGGCAACGACAAGAAGAGGAATTACAAAAACTCAAAGAAGCAGCCAATGTTGCCAACAGGGCAAAAAGCGAATTTTTTACCCACATAAATCACAAACTGCGTACCCCCCTTAATGCCATCTTGGGCTATACACAACTCTTTATGCAAGACAAAAATTTGATGGAAACTTATGGAAAGCCAATTGAGCGCATTCATCGCAACGGTGAATGCCTCCTGATGATGATTCAGGAACTTTTGGATGTGTCTCAGATTGAGGCGACAAAGAGAGAACAGGAGGGTTTACCCGATTTTTTTTCTCAACTCAAAATAGACGTTGAAAAAACAATTAACACGGACAAACCGCATATAATAGGTTATCGTGGTGAAAAACGTCAGATCATGATTGTGGATGATCAACCTGAAAACCGTTATGTTTTAGAAGCATTTTTACAGCTATTAAACTTTGAAATTACGGAAGCAGAGAACGGATATGATGCACTCAATAGGATAAACAAAAGTCAGCCGAACCTTATTTTGCTGGATTTGGTGATGCCAGGAATGAACGGTTATCAGTTCATCCGTTATATTCGAAAAAATCCACTCCTAAAAAACATCATTGTTATTGCCATTTCCGCCAGTGCTTCCAAACAGACGCAACAAGCTGCTTTAACCAGTGGCTGTAATGATTTTATCGCCAAACCGATTGAAACAAAATATCTACTAGAACGTTTGCAAATTCATTTAAAATTAGAATGGATTTATGAGGATAAAAAAATGGACGCGCTAATTATTCCGCCCAATACAGAATTAGAAACATTGCTGAATAACGCGAAAAAACATAATATCACTGATCTCAAAAAATGTATCAAAAGGATTAAAGCACTTGATTCTCAATTTATTCCATTTATTTATCAAACAGAAGCATTTTTAGAAACATATCAATTCAAAAAACTGATTGAATTTCTTGAACCCTATTTAGAAGACACTGAAGCGAAATGAGAAGCGAATTGAAAGCTAACCTGTTAGTAGTTGATGATCAACCAGAAAATTTAGACGTTTTAATTGCCCATTTAGAACAACTGGGTTTTACCATTTCCGTCGCACTAAATGGTAAAGAAGCGATTGAATTGGCAAAAACATTTTTACCCGATATGATTCTTTTGGATATTCTCATGCCAGGCATTGGTGGTTTTGAAACATGCTACCGTTTGAAACAAGACGAAATAACCAGAGATATTCCAGTGATTTTTATAACAGCACTCTTAGATACAATTGAGAAAGTGAAAGGTTTTGAAGCAGGCGGCATGGATTATATCACCAAACCTTTTCAAAACGAAGAAGTTTTGGCACGAATTAATGCCCATCTCACTATTCGCCATCAACAAAAAAAGTTGGAAGAAAAAAATGCGGAGTTGACTAAGCTGAACGAGCAACTCAAACAGGAGATTGAACGACGAGAAAAAGCGGAAAATGCCCTGCAAGAAGCGGATGCCAAACTTTCCGTGCTTTCCGAGCAGGAAGCAAAACGCTGGGGCATCTCCGCCTTTATCGGCAAAAGTCAAACTATTATCACAATTCTTGACAAAATTCGCCGTTTACAAGAGGTGGAAAAAACCAGTGTTTTAATTCTTGGTGAAAGCGGCACAGGAAAAGAACTGATTGCCCGCGCCATTCACTTTGGTGGCACCCGCGCAAAATGCCCTTTTATTCCCGTCAATTGTTCTGCGATTCCAGATGAACTGGCAGAATCTACATTTTTTGGTCATGTGCGGGGAGCCTTTACAGGTGCAGTGAATGAGCACAAAGGCTACTTTGAATTAGCACAAAGCGGAACACTGTTTCTGGACGAAATAGGTGATATGCCGAGGCACTTACAAGCCAAACTGTTGCGTACTTTGGAAGATGGCACATTTATGTCGGTGGGCGGCAATCATGAAAAAAAAGTGGATGTCCGCATTATCGCAGCGACAAATGCCAATCTGCCAACGAAGATTTCAGCCGGATATTTCCGCGATGATCTCTATTACCGGCTCGCGAGTTACATTATCCAGGTTCCCCCACTGCGTGAACACAAAGAAGATATTCCATTGCTCGTAAAACACCTTTTATCTCGGTTCGCAGTAGAAATGGGACGTCCCAAGGCAACATTAACACCTCAAGCATTAGCAACCTTGAAAGATTACCACTTTCCCGGTAATATCAGGGAATTAAAAAACCTCATTGAACACGCTTTAATCAGCAGTGGTGGTGCGCGGATTCAACCGCAACATTTTCATTTTTCCGCCCAGTTACCGCTTGAAACGACTTCCATTCCTTTTGAAAATACAGGGATACAAACGGAATCAACTTTGCGAATCAGCGATGAGGAAAAAGTTCTGACTTATGTGCGCGAACATGGTTACATTAAGAATACCCAATGTCGGCAATTGCTTAATTCAGATTACCACCGAACTTCTTATCTTTTAAAAAAAATGAGTAAGGAAGAAAAGCTGGTGCGTGTAGGTGAACGGCGAGGTTCCTATTATACTGAACGTACTTCAAAGAAAATTGAGTAGGCGTATGAGCGTTATAAGCGTTATAAGCGTTATTATGAGCGTTATTATGAGCAATTTGCGTGTAATATTTTTTATCTTATTGAAATGCAAAGTATTTTATAACATGGCACACCTATTGCGACTACCTATTGCAATGTTAAAATGAGTGAAACAAAAGGAAATATCATGAAAACGAGAAATATCACTTGTATAATCACAATGTTAGTGGGGATGTTAGCAACCCCAATGACTTTAGCTGATATAAGAACATTAATGGGTGTTGATGAAATGAGCCAACCTGAGAATAGTCATTTTATGCCTTCTTCAATTCTTAAAAAGTTTGAAGAACCACCACCACCCTCACCTCCAATTTAATAATATCTATAGACGTTCAGATAAATTATTTCATGAAAACGAAAAACCGCCGAGGTTTTGAAAACCTCGGCGGTTGGGCTGCCAAACATTTTTCTGAAAGTCTATATATTAAAACAGAGTCACAGAAACCAAGTTTCCCTTAATCCAAGTCGCTGATAAATCACCGACGACAGAGCGTTAATTAACAATTAATGCACGATATCCTATATCAGAACGATAATACATGCCATCCCAATGAATCTCTTTCACCCGCGCATAAGCTTGCGATTGTGCATCACGCACAGTATCTCCTAGCGCACAGGCGCATAACACTCGTCCACCTGCGGTGACAATTTGCCCTTCTTTTTCTAAAGTACCAGCATGAAATATTTTCCCCGGGCCTTCTTTTTTTAACCCTTTGATAACAAAGCCTTTTTCATAAAATTTCGGATATCCGCCTGCCGCTAATACAACCCCCAAGGCGGTACGTGAATCCCACAGAGCCTCCACCTGATACAAACGCTTATCCAATGCCGCCATACAAAGTTCAACTAAGTCTGAACGTAACCGTAGCAAAATAGGCTGCGCTTCTGGATCACCAAAGCGGCAGTTATATTCCAACACTTTCGGATTACCCTCTGCATCAATCATCAAACCAGCATATAAAAAGCCCGTATAGGAATTACCCTCAGCCGCCATGCCACGTACAGTGGGTTTTATAATTTCCGCCATAATTCGTGCATGAACCTCTGGCGTAACGACGGGAGCGGGCGAATACGCGCCCATACCACCCGTATTAGGTCCTTTATCACCCTCATCGCGGGGCTTATGATCTTGAGAAGTCGCTAAAGGTAGAATATGCTCCCCATCGACGATGCAAATAAAGCTGGCTTCTTCACCTTGTAAAAACGCTTCAATGATAACCCGATGCCCTGCTTCGCCAAAAGCGTTACCTTTCAACATATCCTGCACGGCTTGAATGGCTTCCTCTTCAGTTTGGGCAATAATCACACCTTTACCCGCAGCGAGTCCATCTGCTTTGACAACAATTGGGACACCGATTTGACGAATATAGGCTATCGCTTTTTCAACATCGGTAAAACTGGCGTAGTCGGCTGTGGGAATGTTGTGACGCTTTAAAAAGTCTTTGGTAAAGACTTTAGAACCTTCTAATTGTGCCGCCGCTTGAGTCGGACCAAAACAGCGCAATCCCACTCGTTGAAATTCATCGACAATACCAGCCACTAAGGGCGCTTCTGGTCCAACAATGGTTAAATCAACCGCATTTTCTTGTGCAAACTGAATAAGTGCTTTAATGTCGGTGGCTTGAATGGGTACATTTTCTAGTTTCGTTTCCTGTGCTGTACCCGCATTGCCTGGAGCAACAAATACTTTTGTGACCTTTTCTGATTCGGCAGATTTCCATGCGAGGGCATGTTCACGTCCACCGTTACCAATGATTAATATTTTCATACTTTTTTGGAAATACATATTAAGTACTGAAGTATAAGTTTTAATACTTTTTGGAGTCCATTCGAGGTTTAAGTTTTTTGAAGAAAAACTTAAACCTCAAACTCTGTTTTTTTTTTACCATGTTATGAATTATGGCAGAGTTCTAATATTTTGTAAAACTGATTAATCACAAAAGCATTGAATTTGTGGTGATAATAAAGGATAATGGTTAATCATTAACCATTATCCTTTAAAACTATCATGAATTTAGAAGAATTTCATTTTATCAGACCTTATTGGTTACTCACGATTTTACCTTTATTAGTCATATTATGGTTATTACTACGCCGTCAACTAAGTAGCGGCAATTGGAAGACGGTGTGTGATCCACAATTGTTGCCGCATATTTTATTGGATGAAGAGGGAAAACGGCGAATTTGGCCTATTTATGCTCTGGGTATTGGCGGCTTACTTTCCATACTCGCTCTGGCAGGACCAACTTGGGAGCGTTTACCACAACCTGCTTTTCGTGATCAATCGGCATTGGTGATTGTGCTTGATTTATCTCGTTCAATGGATGCAACTGATATTGAGCCAAGTCGTTTAGTTCGCGCCCGCTTCAAAGTGGCTGATATTCTGAAACAGCGTAAAGAAGGGCAAACGGCGTTAATTGTTTATGCTGGAGATGCTTTTATCGTCACACCGTTGACTGATGATACTGATACAATCGCGTCGCAGTTATCTGTACTCAAAACTTCATTGATGCCCAGCCAGGGGAGTCGTGTTGATATTGCCTTAAAAAAAGCAGGGTTATTATTAAAACAGGCTGGACTGAAAAAGGGAAATGTGCTATTAATTACTGACGGTGTCAATGAAACACGCGCAAGGAAGGCGATTGATAAACTGAAAGGGTACAAAGTGTCTATACTCGGTGTGGGTACTGAAGAAGGTGCGCCTATTCCATTGACAACAGGTGGATTTCTGAAAGATGCGAAGGGGGCTATTGTTATTCCCAAGCTGGAAGAACGCACTTTACGCAATCTTGCACAGGGCATTTATCAACGGTTAAAAACGAATGATAGTGATATTTTGGCGTTGAATGCGGCTTTTGAAGCGTTCTCATTTGAAAAGCAAGAGGAGAAAGTCAATTTACAGATTGATACTTGGCGTGAATATGGTCCTTGGTTATTGTTATTCGTATTACCGTTAGCTGCCCTTGCCTTTCGGCGCGGTTTATTAATAATAATGATATTTTTTATGCCTAGTCCAACGCCAGCTCAAGCCTTTGATTGGAATAGCCTTTGGGTGACACCCGATCAACAAGCCCGTGACGCTTTTGAAAATGAGGATATGAAACAAGCGACTGAATTATTTGAGCATCCTGAGTGGAAAGCGGCGGCTCAATATAAATCGGCGCAATATGAGGAAGCGCTTCAATCATTGGAAGAACTTGATGGGGCAGAAAATTGGTACAATAAGGGCAATGCCCTGACACAATTGGGGCGTTATCCCGAAGCAATCGAGGCTTATAAAAAAGCCCTTGATTTAGCCCAAGAACATGAAGATGCTAAGTATAACAAAGACTTAGTTGAAAAAAAGTTGGCGCAAGATAAACAGGATTCTCAGGATAAACAGGATTCTCAGGATTCTCAGGATTCTCAAGATTCTCAGGATTCACAGGATTCTCAGGATAAACAGGATTCTCAGGATAAACAGGATTCTCAGGATTCTCAGGATTCTCAAGATTCTCAGGATAAACAGGATTCTCAGGATAAACAGGATTCTCAGGATTCTCAGCAGAAATCTCAGGATTCTCAGGATTCTCAGGAAAACTCACAAAAAGAACAAGATTCTCAAAGCCAAAAAGAACAGAAAAAAAGTGAACAGGCTTCACAAGAAGAGGCACAAGCCAAGACTGAACAAAGTTATGCCAATGAAACACCAGACGAAACGCAACAAGCTCACGAACAATGGCTACGAAAAGTGCCTGACGATCCGGGTGGTTTATTACGGCGTAAATTTGAGTATCAATATCAACAACGCGAAAGACAATATAAAGATGAACAACCTTGGTAAATAGAAATCCGATTTTTTAAAAAAATCGGATTTCTATACTTCGTTCGGTGGGTTTCCACTTCGTTCCTACCCACCCTACATCTCAATGCCATTAAGTTAAGTCTTG
>JAGLHR010000621.1 GCA_023143415.1 Thiomargarita sp.
GCTGAAGCGTTGGACTCCTATCAACGTGACATTAAATCAATAAACTGGTCAAATAAGGGCGCAACATCCTGTGGTCCTGGACTGGCTTCGGGATGCCCTTGAAAACTAAAAGCGGGTTTATCGGTACGCCGTATGCCTTGCAAAGAACCATCGAACAGGGAACGATGAGTGGGCTGCAAGGTGGAAGGTAAACTGGCTTCATCAATAGCAAAACCATGATTTTGGCTCGTGATCATCACGCGCCCAGAGGCAATGTCTTGTACAGGATGATTAGCCCCGTGATGACCAAATTTCATTTTCATCGTTTTCGCGCCGCTGGCTAATCCCAGCAATTGATGCCCTAAACAAATACCAAAGAGTGGTAGTTCTGCCTCAATAATTTCTTTAATCGCTTCAATTGCATAGTCACAAGGTTCTGGATCACCAGGACCATTAGATAAAAAAACACCATCCGGTTTTTGTTTAAGCACCTCACTGGCAGAAGTTTGTGCAGAAACAACTGTCACGCGACAGCCTCGTTCAACAAGCAATCGCAAAATATTTTTTTTGACACCAAAATCATAAGCGATAATATGTCTTTTTGGAGAGGGCGGTGCTTTTGGTGAGAGAGACCATGCACCTTTTTCCCATAGATAAGTTTCCTTTGTAGAAACCTCTTTCGCCAAATCCATGCCCTGTAAGCCGGAAAAATTTTTAGCCGCATGGATAGCCGCTTCTGCGTCAAGTTTTTTACCTGCCACAAGGCAACCATTTTGTGCCCCTTTTTCACGTAATATTCGTGTTAAACGTCGCGTATCAATGCCAGCAATACTGACGACTTTATGGCGGCGCAAGTAGGCATCCAGAGGTTCCTCTGCACGCCAACTACTTTCCAACAAAGGCAAATCACGAATTACTAATCCGGCTGCAAAGACACGCCGCGATTCTTCATCTTCAGCATTAATACCCACATTACCAATATGGGGATAAGTTAACGTGACAATTTGTCGGCAATAAGAGGGATCAGTTAAAATTTCCTGATAACCTGTCATGGCAGTATTAAAAACCACTTCACCAACGCTTTCTCCAGCGATGCCTATAGATTCGCCATAAAATAAACTACCCTCTGCGAGAGCTAATAAAGCTGCATGTTTCATTTTTTTAAAATCCGTTATAATTTTATATATACTATCAACTTTTTAACAGCTTCACCAATCTGGATAAATTTAAGAGTTAAAACTTTGTACAGGACATTTTTTATTATTAAAACCGACATTTCGCCGTTATAAAATCGAAAAAAATTAAATTGATATTAGCCGTTACAAAAACTTTCAAATCAATTATAATTAAAATTATAATTATTATAGGACTTACGCATTGACAAAATAAGTATTTTATGAAACTCTTTAAATACAATGTGTTACAAAATTTCACCCAAGTCATTTTTGACTCTTTTTACCAATTGAATTCCGTCATCAATTTTTATAAGTCTATGATTTGTATAGAGAACATATTTTATTGCGTTTGTCAATGCGTAAGTCCTATATTAGTATAACAAAATAAGAAAAAATGAAAATGCAAAACAACCACCTAGCAGCCTGTCGAACTTATTAGTAAATTATTGTAATTTTTTCTTAACGACTCAGGGCAACCACAAGGGATTGCCCCTACATCAGAATATTTTCGTCAGTCTTCAT
>JAGLHR010000622.1 GCA_023143415.1 Thiomargarita sp.
GGAGTTCAACGCTTTAGCTTTGAAGCCGTCGTATTAAGTCGCCAAAGCTGAAGCGTTGAACTCCAAAATAACTATTTGATTTTAAACACGTTTTTGTTATCCTGCTGGTATTAAGAACATGAAAAAAACAGAATTACTTTCTCCAGCAGGTACGCTTAAAAATATGCGTTACGCACTTGCTTACGGAGCAGATGCCCTTTATGCAGGGCAACCGCGTTATAGTTTGCGCGTGCGTCAAAATGATTTTGATAAACTGGATCGTTTAGCGCAAGGCATTGAGGAAACACATGCTCAGGGTAAAAAGTTTTACATTGCGACAAATCTTTTACCTCATAATGCTAAATTGAAAACATTCCTGACTGATATAATTCCCATCATTGAAATGCAGCCTGATGCCTTGATTATGGCTGATCCCGGTTTAATTATGATTGTACGGGAGCGTTATCCCCAAATGCCTATTCATTTATCCGTACAAGCGAATACGATGAATTATGCCAGTGTCAAATTTTGGCAAGATTATGGAATAACGCGCATTATTTTGTCTCGTGAATTGTCATTAGAGGAAATCGCAGAAATCCGCTCAGAATGCCCTGATAGTGAATTAGAAGTTTTTATACATGGGGCATTA
Organism: Thiomargarita sp.; assembly: GCA_023143415.1. Taxonomy (GTDB): domain Bacteria; phylum Pseudomonadota; class Gammaproteobacteria; order Beggiatoales; family Beggiatoaceae; genus QNES01. Next base: position 629 of record JAGLHR010000622.1, read on the forward strand.
TGTATCGCCTATTCAGGGCGTTGTTTGCTTTCCGGCTATATGAATCACCGCGATGCGAATCAAGGGAGTTGTACAAATGCTTGTCGATGGCATTATAAAGTCCATAAAACGAAAGCAGAGGAAGTCTATTTACTTGAGGAAAAAGAGCGTGGCGAATTAATGCCGATTTTTGAAGATGAACATGGCACTTATATTATTAATTCCAAAGACTTACGCGCAGTTCAACATGTTAATCGTCTGATGGAAATGGGAATAGATTCTCTCAAAATTGAAGGGCGCACTAAATCCTATTATTATGTCGCACGCGCAACACAAGTTTATCGCAAAGCCATTGATAACGCAGCAGCGGGTAAATCATTCGATATAAAGCTCATGACAGAATTAGATTATTTAGCAAACAGAGGTTATACCGAAGGTTTTTTCCGCCGCCATCTGCCAGAAGAATATCAAAATTATCATTTGGCGGCTTCGACAAGTCGAGAGCGACAATTTGTGGGAGAAGTTTTAGATTGTGATGAAAAAACAGGGCGTTTAGAAATTGCGGTGAAAAATCATTTTGAATTAGGCGATCATTTAGAACTCATGTTTCCTCAAGGAAACCTGCATTTTACCTTAGAATATCTTGAAAACCAGCAGGGCGAAAAGATTTCAGTTGCCCCCGGTTCAGGATATATTGTGCATATTCATACACCTATAGAAAAAAAAATCACGTATGGGCTGTTGATGAAAGAGTTATAAAATCCTATTTTGAATCAGAATTTTCAGAATATTCGAGGCGAAAGTTTTTTAAAGAAAAACTTTCGCCTCGAATAGAATTTTCAGAATTAAAAAAACAGGTTATACTTTTTAAGTCATTGATTCAAATATATTTTTAAAATCCATAAAATAAGTATTCTGAAGATTCTGGTAACTACTCAGGGCAACCACAAGGGATTGCCCCTACATCAGAATATTTTCGTCCGTCTTCATCAGAATATTGTTGTAGGGGCAATCCTTTATGGTTGCCCTGAGTAGTTACAAATTCTGATTCTGAAAAGGGATGAAAATTTCATTCGTAAAATAAATTGAGCCGGAGCCCTTTTATTATTACAACGATATTTTTGAAAAGCCCAACGATCTATAATTGTGGCGTTGTATTGCAGCAATGACACCATGTATCAATGCCGCTAATGTGACATAGAATGCCATGCTAGATAGAGAATGAGGATAATATTGGACAAAACGGCTGACAAATTCACTGAAGTTAGGCTCAAATTGACCAGAAAAAAGATAATAACCACCACTGGAAAGTAATTCACAACTGAATGTACCAACCAATACAGCACTACCTAATAAAATTAAACTGGTAAAACTCAATTCATGCTGTTTGGCATACCAATGTCCAGCCATCCATAATGAGGCATAAGCCGGTAATAACATGGCGTAAGCCGGTGTAAAACAAGAGCTATATACACCACTCCAATAATATGAAAAATCAAGTAAAAAAACCAAGCTCAAAAATGCAGTCAATCCCCAACGGGATTTGATGTAAACACCAGCTAAAAAGAACACCGCCCAACTTGCCCCAGGTAAATCATGTAAAATGGCAAAATGTTGACTGCGTGTCAATACCACTAAAGTGGCTAAGACAATACTAATAATAAGTTGCTTCTGAAACGATAAAGACATGAAAGTTTCCGATTCTTTTTTCTTACAAAAACTAACCATTAAGTTTTCATAAGTGCGACACTAAAAGCGTCGGGTGAATCTACCAAAACACGCAAAATAATGACGTGCGCCTACTTCCAGAACAATCTACGTGGGCTTGATTCTCGCCATAAGGTACACGTATTTTGAAAGTGTACCCATAATATAGGATTTTAATCAAATGTCAATCGCTTTTTATAAGAACAATCCTTAAAGTTTGATAGCTTATGGTAGGTTATGGTAGCTAATCAGTAGTATGTAGGGTGGGCAAAGTCCTTTGATTGCCCACCTTCCTCATTAAAACTGGAACGTCGTGCGTGGAAGACGCTGGAGCGGTAGGAAAAAGATAAAAATTCAGAAACCAAGTTTTTTGAAAAAAACTGCTTGACGCAATGTTTTCGAGGTTTTCGTTTTTTTAAGAAAAACGAAAAACTCGAAACGAAACTCAAAGGCAAGCAGTATATCCGGCTCGCTGTTCAACTCTTGATAAAACTTCCTCTACAACAACGGGCAAAAACTTTTTAATTTCTCTTTCAACAACCTCACTGAATAACTTTTCTAACTTTTCTTCAAGTCGATACATTTTTATATCACGTTGATTGATTTGAATGGGATAATCATCATCCGATTCGTTTGCCTCTGAAAAAATACGAGCAAAATCGCTATTCTTACGTTTTTCCATTTCGGCGTGAAATTCCTCACGACTCATTGAACAAAGTTCTTTCAACGTGGTTTTGACGACTTGTTCAAATTTTTTTTCATTCATCATTTTATCTCTTCAATTTTTTTTAAGTCAATACAACTTTCATCTCGTACCACATAACATAAGGGATCGCCCAAAAGAAGATGAAGCTTAGAATAAGTGTGACATCTTTTAGTTAGGTGGCGGAATACGGATTTGGAAAACTTTATATTTCATACCCATATTTTTTTCTAACTGTTCAATAAACAAATCGTACATTGCCCCTTTTTGTTCTCGTATTTCCTCATTTTCATAAAGTTGCATCATAGCAAAAGTACCAAAAATATCATAAAGGGCGTTTCCAAATCTAAAAATTCATCCTTTTTGACACGAATATCCACATAAATAACAGCACCTTCATTTTCCCTAAATTTTCCTTGACGAACACGCTGATTATACCAACACACAGCTAAATCTCTCGCATAATCATTAAATCGCCAAAAATAAACACCGCTACCTGTGTATCCATTCTTTGTCTTTTGAAATGAATTATGCTGTGTGATGTCTTGAGCCGCAGAAAGGATTGTTCCATGCGTTCCTTTAAGAACTAACATGGAATGGGTTTCAGCTTCAACTGATAAATAACTCAAACTAAGCTTCTCCTAAAATTTCAATGTATTTTAACTTGCGTAGAGGGCAAAAGGTAGTGGGTAGAGTGAAACGAAAACCACCGCAACTGTATTAATTGAGAAATGGTACCGCTTCGCTCCTACCCACCCTACTCTTACTTAAACCTCGAAAATAATTTAGTCTGCTAAAGCAGACTTTAGCTTTCAGCCTTGCAATTTATTTCAAGGCTAAGTAGTTACTATTAATACATGAAAAGCATTTTATGAAAATATCTCTTGAATAGGTAAATGAATATTCATCACCTCATCAATAACCTCAGCCTCCTTTTTTGAAACAAAGGTTTCACGCTGATTCGGCTGCGAGTAAACCGTAATAATTTGCATACTGGGGTTAACTAACCAACATGATTTTGTGCCAAGCTCAAAAAAAGCGTTGATTTTCCTAATCAGATAACTGACCGCCTGTCTAGGAGAAAGTATTTCTATGATTAAATCAGGTATTTTTGAAACAGTCACTAAGTCGTCTTCCGTGTCCGGTATAATAGGAGGTTCCAGATAAGCGCAAACATCGGATTTAAGTTCATACTTGCCCTCAAGTCGATATTGACTTAAATCATGCTGGCTAATGTCTAAGCTCAATTCGCTGATGACTGTTAGGTTTTTGTTCTCCCTCAACAGTAGATAGTTTAACTTAGTCTGCGCCATGCCATGATTTAACGATCCCATTTTGTCTTCTCCATCAATTCCGTTTTTTTCAACTTCATACGAGTCGCTCATGTCTTTACTCCTAACACAATAATAAATAACCATCATACCAAACACGATGGATTAATGTAACTGTTCAATCTCGTTTGCAGTTAGTGGATTGCCCGTTCCCAAATTGGGCTGTTTTCCTCGTTTCCTCGTTTCCTCGTTCCCAAATTCCATTTGGGAATGACTTCCACAACGCTCTGCGTTGCAGGACGCAGAGCGTCCGTGAATGAGTATATAGGCCGTTGCACAGTCCTTTTCGTGCAACACCTTCCTCATTAAAAAAGTGGTGTGCACCAAAAAGACGTTTTCGAGGTTTTAGTTTTTCTTCAAAAAACGAAAACCTCGAAACCACCCTACATGGCTATTTTAAACATTCACCATTAAGCAGAATAGGGCAGGATAGGTTCATGGATAAAGCCTCATTTCTGTTCATTTCTGTGAACGTTGCGTCGTCAAATGAGATATTTGCTGTTCTAATTTCAGAAATAAGTCTTGATAATCACTCAACATTTTCCGTTTGATTAGTGTCACGAAATCTTCAGAGTCTTCCTCATCAGTGCCAATTTTTTCCAAGCTGACATTTCTCAGAAGGTAACATAAGGGTGGCAAATTCTCTAAATCGTCACCAATATTGTTTTGTATGTAGTCTTTTATGACGTTTTCAAACGCTTTTAAATTTTTACTAAAAGAACCTGAAATAATAGAGAGAACTAATACCAGATTCATACGGCGTGATTTGCGTAATAATGTATTAAGAAAAAAATGCAATCCCGGTTTATTTTGGGTATTATTTCCAAAAAATCCGACGATGGTATTAGATAACTTATTGGCAATGATTCCAAAAATATCATTAAAACCCGTTCTGGAATCAATTAAAATGACATCCGGCTCATATTTTTGGTTAATCTCGGTTATGACTTCTTTGAATTGTTCTACAATCGTTGAAGTGCTGTGAATATCAAGGCGAGCTAATGCTTCAAGATAGTCCGATCTATCAATATCATCAAAAATATTGCCAGCCGGTAAAAGATAAATTTCGCCTTCGCCTGAGTAAAGTTGAGAGATTTCATAGACATAATCATCACGAAGTTCGACATCAGAACAAGCCTCTTTATCCTTAATATACTCAACAATTCCATTTTTTGGCAATTCTTCATGGATGCCATAGAAATTGATTAAACCGGGTGCTTCAAAATCACAATCAATAATAAACACTTTTTTATTCTGATGCATCGCATAATATGACGCAAATAATGCTAATGCCGTGGTTCTTCCCACTCCCCCTTTATAACTATAAAATGACACAATTGGACATGATTGTAGTTCACCAGCATCATCATCATATTCAATCACATTGGACAAACTTCTCCTTAGCCCTAAATCAAACGGCTGGGTATTTTTAAACAGAGAAGAATAATAGTCATCTGCCGCAAATTCTGCTTCAGTCATTTTTTCTACATCAATATCTATCTTTTCATGACGAATTAATGATTCAATCTCTCTATCTGACTTATGCTCCGTCTTAACGTATAAGTTGACTGACATATTCAATTTTAAGATCAATCTGTAATCTTGAATGCTATTTTTCTCTTTTAGAACAGCTAACTTTTTTTCAAGTTTCCGCAGTCTATTAAAAGTCGTCAGCATTATTTGTTATCCCCTAACATTATTGATTATCATTTCAAATATTTTCTCCGCATATTCATAAAATGCGATGTAATGATGTTTTTCATTTTTTCCTAAATCATAAGAATAACGTACTTCTGCATCCCATTCTTTATAAAGTTGAATCACTTTTTTTTCAATATCTTTTTTATGACCATCAACAAGAGGAATTGCACCTGACATGCGTTTATTTAACTGTTCTGTATAACGTTCAAATCTATGATGTTTAATATTATTTTTATATGTTAATCCTTTCTGTTCTAACTCTGAAACCGCTTTATCTTTTGGATAACCAATTAAATCGTATATCCCATATTTTACAATGCACTCAATAATATACCCCGATAAATAATACAAATTTAATAAAAGAGACTTGTACTTTGCCTTGTCTTTATTTTCATCAAGACTATCAAGTTTTTCACGTAAAACACAACAAGTATATTTATGTTTGCGGGCAGCGTTTAAATAGTCTTTATAAAACATATCATTTATGATTTCCTGGTTCCCACGCGCCGGCGTGGGAACCGATTTGGGACGCGCCAGCGTCCTTGTGGGTGACGCGACGCCAAGGCGTTCCCACGCCAGCGCGCTCATCGTTATACATAAGT
>JAGLHR010000623.1 GCA_023143415.1 Thiomargarita sp.
CAACGCTTCAGCTTTGGAATAATGGAGTCCAACGCTTCAGCTTTGGAATAATGGAGTCCAACGCTTCAGCTTTGGAATAATGGAGTATTTTGTAGGGTGGGCAACGTCTTTTTGGTGCAGCGGCGAGATGCTACAAGATGGTAGGCGATATGGCTTCAGCGAAATGGTGGGCAAGAAAAGGACCTTGCCCACCCTACAAAAAAATCATCATACCCCAGCTTCAGCACTTAACCAATAGCAAATCCAGTATATTGCCTTTTATAGGGCGCATGAAAAGCCAATACGATGTCTTCTTTGGGAACACCTAATGCCACGAATTCATTTGCCATTCCGATTTCCGTACCATCATGCTGAATCCATATCTTATCGTTTTTGATGTCGATATGCAATACGCACCCATAAGTACGCCGATTATTACGCCAACCGACATGAACTAATTGATAGTGATCATGTTTTTCATCGGTGATGATTTGTGTTTCAACATCATCATTAGATGAAAAATATCCATATTTTTCAAGGAGTTTCTGAACGTGAACTCGGTATTTTTCTACGGTTTCCATTTTACAATACTCTGTTTTTCAATGTCATTTCTCGTTCCAAAACGGAACTTGGGAACGAGAAATTGGTTTTAATTCCCCTTTCTTAACGCTTCCCGTAATACCCGCGCAGGCCCATAATTATCTGCAATATCAAAGACTTGTTGATAGGATTCAAATGACCATTGAATACGATCTTGTTTTGCCAGCCACCCCGCTTGTAAGGTGCGACGCATGTTTTCAGGTAGGGTATTGTCTTGCAACAGTTTTGGGTAATCGGGGAGTTTTGCCACTGTCTCAAATTCTCGTTTTAGCATTAGCGGATCTTTGGCATGATTGGCAGTGATGATGATCCAATAAGTCTGTTCGGCTTCCAAATGAATCTCTCCCGTTTTCACCGATTGGGCTTTTGTCTCAGTTTCCCATACCTCTTTTTTGGCAGTGGTGATTTGTACTTTGTAGGGGGATTTGCCACCGAACCATTGAAGAGCTAAAGCGCGTTTCCCCGCTTTTAAGGTTGGGATTGCGCCGAATGTGCTTTCCAGCATGGGCATGGCGGGCGGTTCTTCTTCTGATTTCTGTAAATGGACACCGACAGAGGGATTGGGTACGATAGTAAAAATATATTTGCCAAAATCTTTCATAGCCAACCAGATATTATCGGTTAATCCAATTACTTTGCATTTCTTCGATTGTACCCGATAAGGGGATTCTTTGTGGGTGATTTTGTGGATTTCGCCGCATTGTCTTATGTCAATGGAATGGTTATCACTGATATGAATGCGATCACCGGGATAAAGCGGTTCATATACCCCCATTTGGATTGTTTCAATACCTCGCTTGATGGTGTAATCTGTGAGAGCACCGTCAAAATCATCAATGTTGCCTACCTGTGTCGCATACGCATTTAATGAGCAAGCCGCTAGGATGAGGCTTAGGTATAGTTTCTGTCGTTTTTTCATGAATTATTCCCTTTTCAAGTGTTATTTTTGGATTCACTCATCTCGTCTAATATACGGCGAATTTGAGCAATGTTAAAATTATCTTGTTCTGACTTAGAATAGATACTCACTAAAATTATTTGTCCAGTATTTTGAAGGCAATAAACCAGGCGATAACCACCACTTTTACCCCTTTGAACGTCACTATTACGAACACGAAGTTTGTATAATATCTGTTCGACACGAGGTATTTGATTACCAAGCATTTCACCCTCTTATAATTGTTCAATCACGGATTCAATGTCAGAACGGATATGACGATATTTCTTTGCTAATTGTCGAATATTACGTTTAAACTCAGAGGTATATCTAATTTCCATTTGCAAAACCCTTTTCAAAGTGCATCAATATCATCCCACAGGTTGATGATAGGGTGGGTATCACCTGATAAGGTTTCTTTCCAGCCTTGGCGAAAACTTTCGCTTGCCGTATTCAAAGTCACTGCTTCACGATAGGATTTGACAATACGCAGAAGTATGGGAATATATTCAACGGGGGTTTGTTCAATTTCTTTGAAAAGTTGTTGAGTAGGACTTTGTGTTGCTGCCATCATACTAATTATCCTGTCTGAATTAAAGTTGATAGTATAACATCATTTTTAGAAATGTAGAAATGTAGGGTGGGTAGGAATGAAATGGAAACCCACCCTATTTTCAGAAATGTAGGGTGGGTAGGAATGAAATGGAAACCCACCTAAGCATCAGTTGTACGACGCAGAGCGTCGTGGAAGGCATTCCCAAATAGAATTTGGGAACGAGAAAAGTGTACATCATCGTTGCTTATCGACTTATCCTACGCTTGCAATCCAACAACTTGAAGCTCTTCACGGATGACGCGACGGAGAGTGCTTTCTCCAACAGATAGGGGGGTGGGCAATGGTTCCTTGTCATATTGAATATACTCACGCAACGCCTGGTTAATGATTGTTTGATAATTGCCACCGCCTGCCCTATTTACTTTTTCCCTTAACCAGTCCAATAGTTCTGTGTCAATACGGATAGTTATACGGGTTTGATTCGGTTCAGGCGGAACAATTGCACCCCGCTTGGCTTGGCTCATGTCGTATTCGTCTTTCATTTCAAAATGGTTCATAAGAAAACAGTATACCGTGTTTACGCAGGTTGGAAGCAGCCTTATTTTCATCCCACTCATAATTCATATCAATTAAACCTTAGATTAAACAAAGTCATTGCCCATCCCCATACACAACAAACGCCGCCCAGTGATAGGGGTTCGCATATCGCCTCATACTTGCCTTGCCCTGAATCATTTTCAGCTTGATTTCTCGGAGGGCATAAGCCATTTTTTTCTTTGCCTTGAGATGGGTAAATAGTCCAATACTGAATTCTTTAGCCGAAAATAAATTCACGGACCATAAAGTCACGGCAACGCGGGAGGTGCCAGCGTACATAAAGGCGCGGGTTAATCCCATAATGCCTTCACCGCGCACATTTTCGCCACAACTATCACCAGCACAGCCGCTATTACAGGCGGATAAATTCACAAAGTCGGCGTTGAGTGTGAGGGCGAATGCGTCTGCCATCGTTAAATAGCCCTCTGTCAAGGGATTTGATAAAACCAGGGCAGGTTGCTCTATCTGATTGATTTTATTAGGAATAACGCCATGCACTGAAAACATCACATAGCGATAATCGTCCAATTCGTGTTTGTCATTGAGGGCAAACACGGTGCTGCGACTGGCTTTAGCTCCTAAATAGAGTGCTTTGCTGTGATCGGCATTGAATAGGTTCGCAATTTCACGCACTTCGTCCGCTGTGGCGGCAAGACGTTTGAAACAGCCATCCTTAACTGATTTAAGGTAGGATTCGGTGCGTAGTTGGGCAAGGGTTTCTGCTCCCTTTTTGTCGCCTACACCACAAGGCGGATATTCAGGATCAGCAAAAGCCAAGAACGGCTCCGGCGGTTGTGTCTTGCGTTCTTCATCGCGGAGGGTTTTGAGCAACGATGCTGAGGAGATATAGCTTATCGCATAGTCTTCGATAAGGTAGTGAATCTCGCGCCTCGCCTCGTAGAATGTGACTAGCGAGCCAAAGGGTAATCCATATAAAGGTCCCGTGGGGACAATATAGAGTATTTCCGCGCCCTTTATCAATTGACGTACTGCTTGAGGCAATAAGGTTTGATACAGGTGCAGACTGGCTTGCGGAAATTGACTATTAAAACTGGAGTCAGAGAGATAGCCCCGCAATTGAGCGACTTCCTGCTTTAAAGTGTCTTCATCGACTGGCAGGGTGAACATTTGAAAGTCTTGCTTGCCAATAACCCATAGCACAGTTTTCTTTTCTATCTTTGGGTGTAAAACTCCATAAACCAACATCATCTCGCCTTTTTGTAATACTTGGTTTTGCAAAGTCGCTAAATCAACTGGTTGTGGGTATTTCAGGGCATAGTATTTGGGGTATTCTTTTTGAATACGGGTTGTGAATGCCCTTTGTTCATTTTTTAGGGTTTCGAGTTGTTGGGTTAAGGTTTTAATCTGAGTGTTATCTCGTTTATCAAAAGGTTGAGCATGTTGTTTTCTCAAATTGGCTTGGGTTCGCTCAAATTGTTTTGTAAGTGATTGTTCTTGTTGGATAATTTATTGAGAGATGCCGGAAAACCGTCTCGCGCCACTTTGACCCATTTATTCCAAAAACACGCGCCCTTGTTTGCGTTCAAAGATTTCTATAGCTTTACGGTCATAGCCTTTTTTTGGTTGGTTGGGGTGGAGGGATTGCAACAGGACAATGAGTGCGTCATAGACAAAAAGTTTATCACGCATGAAAGAAAGTTTGTGTTCTTTCTCGGTTATCCCAGCACGTAGTTTTTCAAGGTTATCAAGAGCCTGTTCATAATGTTGAATAGCGGGTTCTGATTGATTGAGTTTGGCTTCGGTGGAGGCTAAACCACGTTGTGCTTGCCATAAACTGTCAGCACCTATTGTTTCGAGAATAAAAATACTCTCTTGAAAAGACTCCAAGGCGGTTTGGTATTGGCCTAAATTATCGTACACCACGCCGATGTTACTCAAATCCGCCCCTTCACCGCGTTTGTCACCGATTTCTTTCCTTATCTTCAAAGCCTTCTGATAATAGTCCAAGGCTATTGGGTAGGTTCCCAAATTATCGTACACCACGCCGATGTTAGTCAAATCCGCCCCTTCACCGCGTTTGTCACCGATTTCTTTCTTTATCTTCAAAGCCTGCTGATAATACTCCAAGGCTTTTGGGTAGGAGCCCAAGTTTTGATGAACATTGCCGATGTTACTCAAATCCGCCCCTTCACCGCGTTTGTCACCGATTTCTTTAAGTATTGCCAAAGCCTGCTGAAAATACTCCAAGGCTTTTGGATAGGAGCCCAAATTATCGTACACCAAGCCGATGTTGCCAAGAAACACACCAATCGCCTGTTGGTGTTTAGCTTGACGTGCTAAATTTAAACCTTGCTCCCATTTTTTTAGAGCAGTAGGATAATCGGCTGTGCCATAAGCTTGCTTGCCCTCATTAAGTAAATCTTGGAGCGAAATTTCCTCCGCTCGCAGCCCAACTATCGAAAAAATAATCAGCATTAACGTTAATGTGATGGTTTTGAGTGTGTACATATTGTTCTCCTTTAAAGTTGTTGAACAGGATTGATTAAGGGATTGACAGGATTATACACTAAGTACAGCGGATTTCGGGATGGAACGGATTGTTTTGGAGAAGATGAATATGCCCTTTCACTTTTTCACCATTCGTTTCATTCTCTAATCCGTTGTATTCAACCGGATTGATTAAGGAATTGACAGGATTATATCAGTACAGCAGATTTTAGAAATAAACGGATTTTTTCGGAGAATAGTAATGCAACCCTATTACGTTTAAAACGTTGTAACTACTCAGTCTTAAAGCGTTGTACTCCAAGACGCACAAAGCTGAAGCGTTGTACTCCAATACAAGACGCACAAAGCTAAAGCGTTGTACTCCAATACAAGACGCACAAAGCTGAAGCGTTGTACTCCATTCACATTTCAAGGCTGATTATCTGCAAAACTTTTTTGTTTTCAATAAGTTAAATATACAAATCCGTTGTATTCCCAAATCCGTTGTACTCAATTAATATACTCCCTTATCTATGTTTAAAGCGATAAATAATCATAATCTTCTGCCATATCTTACGCGATAAGCCAGTCGTGAGATTTTCCACATCATTGACTGCCGCTAAAACCACCGTATCATCAAAATCCTGGGCATATAAAGCCGCCACCTTGCCAACCAGAGATAACATTTCAGTACAGTAATCAAGATACCGCGTCAATTCAAAAGCATTCATCGTTTGACGGGGAGATGATGCCGTTCGATTATCCTTAGAAAAAACCCGTTCCGGATCCTTTGTGAGTTGGTGCATGTCAATGACATGGGCTAATGCGCGGAGTTGATGAATGGCAGTCATTGCCCTGTTTCGTTTCCTTCTCGTTTCAACCGTCACAAGAAAGAATAGGGCGGCACTGATGAGTATAATCGTATTCATTCCCGCGTCTAATACTTGCAAAAAATCAGTAAATTCAATATCTTGAGACGAAAACGTGACGGATTGCCCAATCCCAAACGTAACGAGGAACAGAATCAGAACAATAAGCGCAGCCACGCCAACTCGAAGCAGGATATGAGGCTTTTTTATCCAGTGACAACGCGACTGAGAATCTTTGGCAATGTGATGTAATTGCATACACACATTCCCAAGCCCAGCTTTAGGAAACCGCTCACTGATTCGCTTGTGAAGTAGGTGAATTGTATCAACAATTTTATTAGGTTCTAAATTACTATTCATCATCGCCTTTCTAAAAATAATAAGTTAATCGGATAGAAACTTTTTGCCCTGGTGCAATATATTTATCGTCAATCGGAATACCACCAAATTCAGAACCTTTATTCCCATAAGGAACGTCTAACCACGCGATGAGTTGTAAATCTTGATCCAAGTCATAAATGCCGCGTATTTGGAAAATTCCACTCTTATCATATAAATTGACAATACTACTGGTATAGAAGTTAAATAAGGGCGTTAATTCGATTTGTATTCCGGTACCCAGATAATCTTTGCCCCGCGTATAAACTTCGCCACGCTCAAGGCGAGTTTGTAAGGCTGGTTCAGGATAACGATCAACTTGTGTTTCGCCCACGCCATTGTGGAAATATTCAATATAGCCATAAGAATTATGCTCAAACCAAACCCATGAGTAATCCATATTAGTGATTAAAGAGACAACCGTATTGCCATCTTTCAAATGAGTGGCTGTGACATCAAAACGCCAAATCGCTTCATAAACATCTCTACTCAAGCCAAATCCAAGTACATTTTCATCGAAATGGCGTGCCAAAGCAAAATCAAAATCCCATTCTTTTTGATATCGCCCATGATATTTAAAAGCAAGGCTACTCTGTTCGTTCTCAATCTGATTATTTTTAAGATTACGGCGTGGCAATAGAATCATTTGTAAATCATCGTCATTCTCAAAAAGCCATTGTCCATAAAGCATATCGTCACCAGTCTTATAGTTTTTATTAATATCAACCGGTGAAAAAGGGGTGAAAATATCAAGGGGATGAAAAATCAGCCCATTACCCCAACTAACCGTTTGACGACCAAAACGAATAACCAATTGTTCACCATTATAACCCAAATAAAAACGATCTAAACGTTGCACTGCGTCTAGTTTGTCACTATTGCCCAATTTCTTCGTCAGTTTAAACAGGCGATGTTCATCTTTTGATAATGTCCCTGCTTGTACTTTTTTTTGCGTATCGCCGTAAAGAGCTAAGATTTCATAGTGAATTTTCGCATCCCATACACTCCAGCGTTTTTCTGCTTTGAGACGAAAATGAAAAGAGTTATCTCTAAGCGATTGAGAGCCATTGACTGCATTGACGTTATCACGCTCATAATGGATATTAGCAAGATTATATTTAAGATGACCATCCAGAGACCAATCATCTGCTATGAGAGCGGTGGAGAAAGCGAGTAAATAAATGAGTAGGTATTTCATGATACGAATTAAAAATTAAAATTTTGGTGCATGATTTTGGAGTCCATTCGAGGCTAAAGTTTTTCTTCAAAAAAATTTAGCCTCGAATGCTTCAGCTTTGGGGTGATTTTTTCATACCCACAGGGCAAAAATCTCTTTTTCCTGAAACTGAATCAGTTCCTCTTTATAGCTTTTACCCTTGTTGAAATCATAAATCAACAGATACCCCTTTTTGAGCGAATAAATGTCCAGATAATCACTTAACTGTTGCAAGCCCAGTTGATGATATTTCTCCCCGTACCACCGTTTTAGCTCAATGACATGCCGTTGATTTTGATAGGTAATGACGATGTCCATGCGTCGTTCATCGGCGACAACGGGTTCTTTGAACTCAAATACTCTGCCGTTCAGGATGGGTTTGAGAAAGGCTAAAAACAATAATCGTCCTTCTCGTTCCAAAAAATTCACATCCCGATGAGAATGGTTTTCTTGCATAAATGCTTGAAATCGCTGCAATACCAGCTTAACATCCAAACCTTCCACCGTGAAATAGTCCGGCAACGGGGCTATATTTGTGCGGTTGGCAACAAGTAAATTTGAGACTAAATGGGCATAAATCCTCTGCTCATATATCCGATTATGAACGCGACAAGAGCCATTGACATTCGTTAAGATGCCATATAAATTTGCGAGATTAATCAACTGGTTACTGATTATATAAGGGGTGCGTTTACCATTAATCACAATATCTGACACAAAATCATACAGTTCACGATTGTTCTCCAAATTTTTGATTAAACTATCAAATAAGGTGGTCGTGTACCCATTATCCACAATCATTTTGAAGGCG
>JAGLHR010000624.1 GCA_023143415.1 Thiomargarita sp.
GAAGTGGAAACCCACCATTTTCTCGGCAAATTAATGGTGGGTTTCGCTGTCGCTCTACCCACCCTACTTTAACTAAATTGTTTGAATCAGAATTTTCAGAATTTAAGAATTAACAGAATAAAAAGCAATAAACTCAATAACATCAACAAACTCATTCTGAAAATTCTATTCGAGGCGAAAGTTTTTTGAATAAAAACTTTAGTCGAGCCTAAAGTTTTTTTTAAAAAAACTTTAGGCTCGACTCGAATATTCTGCAAATTCTGATTCAAACCAATTAAATTCACCCCGCGCGATTCCAATCTATCTGAAATGAACTGCATCTCATTAACAGCCAGTGAAATAGGAGCGTAGGGTGGGTAGGAACGAAATGGAAACCCACCATTTTCTCGGAAAATTAATGGTGGGTTTCGCTATCGCTCTACCCACCCTACTTTAACTGTGGAATAGGTGATTCTTCTAGCAGTTGTTTTAAATAAGAAACCGAGTTTTTTCAAAAAACTCGGTTTCTAAATTCAGGTCGTCAGGTAGGGTGGGCAAGTTTTTTTTTGCCCACCATCGCAGGCATGACATAAGATAAATATTGTGGTATTTTAACATTTTGGTGGGCAACAAAAAGACGTTGCCCACCCTACCCGGCTAATTGTGGCTTAATGAGTAGAGCTTAGACAAATAGCTTCTTAAACCTAATACCTTCGCCAAACACTTGAGTATTAAACTCAATTATTAAAAAAACGCTTTAAAATCAACGAGATTTAAAATAAGCTCAATTAGATTAAAAAATACGGTAAGTATTTGAAATTTAACCAATATGGCATAATAACCTTATTATTTAGTATTTTAATTGGCGAAGGTATTGTTTAACATAACCATCTTTTTATTTCTTTTGCTAATTTACACATTTTTTATCTGGTTTTTTGGCGAAGGTATTATTAATATGACTTGATTTGAAAATGCTTGTGCGGAATGTCGGTTATATGAATTAACAAAATTATTCAAGCCCTTAAAACCAATTATGAGTTACCCTGTGATTTTCTTGACCAAAAGTACTTATATATACCATATGCACTTATTAATGCCCAACTGCCCTCTATAAGGACTGCGGCAAGATTCCAATTAAAGCCCAGAGAAAATAATATCATTATCGAACCGATAAAATTTAAAAAGGAATAAGAAAAAAAGTCCACTTTCATTTTTCCTATTTGAAGTAGGAAATACGCAGACAAGATCAATAGGACACCTACAACACCGACGATATCGGGTATGATATTATTCATAGCTGTTTATTCATGTTTTTTGCCCACACACGAGCATATTTTTATTGATTTGTTTCGTTTTATCGTTTCCAAACTCCGCGTCATACCGGTTGCGTATCAGTTGGGGGGCGGTTTAAAGGCAAAATTGTCACAGAGTTCTTGGACTAATCGCTCAATTCGCTGTTTAAACGTTGGCTCATTCGCCGCTAATTTCTAATTAGTGGGAGCCACCGATTCTTGATAAGTCCGTTGTAAGACACTGGCGACTCGTTCTTCTTTCCAGCGCACAGAGTCTAATAAGGCGGGGTGCACGAAACTTTTTTTCATCCTCTGGCGTTTTTTCCCAAATTTTGCCCATTTCCTGACGATTATTGCGGTTAGTGACGCATAAAAAATCGTTCTCGTGCCAATAGCAATGCACCCCAACTTGGCGTTGTTGATTATCATCCAACATGATTTCGTCAATGAGGGCTAATTGTAATCGGCGATAGGGTTGAAAAATGGTTTGGAGCGTATTTAATAAACTATCGACTAATTCCCAAATTTCACCGTCTTCAATGGTATTGAGTTCAAGGGGTTCATAAAATTTAATGGCATTATGTAACTGCGCCAGTGATTTTAAAAAATGCCAGCGTTTGCCTCCCGATTTAATTAACCAAAAATGGCTGGTTGTCTTGCGTCGCGGGGTTGGTATTGGGTTGCTTGGTTAAGGTGAACATGGCTGGTTCTAAAATCGCCGCTAATTGAGATAAAGGAATTTGCCCTAATTGTTCACAAGCCAAGGAAGGCATTCCCAACCAGAGCTTGGGAACGAGAACGACGAGAACGAGAAAAAATCCTGTTAATCCTTTAATCCATGAAATCTTGTTCAAAATTTATGCAGTAAATAGGTTTTATACCAAGAAAGCCGAGTGACCGGATTATCTCTATGAATGGTTAATTGACCCTCGTGTACCTCGGCAACCAAATAGAAATTGTCCAATGAATTATCAAATATGTAAGCCCGATTAACCAATAAACAAACGTCAAATAATTGTGCCATCGTTTTATAATAACGCGACACCACTTTTTCTTCAGGTACACCATGCCCACCCAGTTTTTCACGACTTCTAACACGTTCCTTATTGATGTCAGGCATTTCAACACCAATAAAATAGAGATAAGTCCTATAACCATAAGTCTTTGCGCGTTGGAGAAAATCCAAATGAGAAGGATGTGACATAACACTTTCATAACTTATAGATTGACTTTCAATTAGCAATTGCTCCCGTTGTTGCACCGCAATTTGTTGTGCTTTCTTAGCACGAACCAAGTCATCCCCTTCCAGTGTTATCGCTATTTCGTCTGGATTAATATATATTCCTAAATCGACATGCTTGATCAGAATTTCCGATGTAAATGTCGATTTCCCTGCACCATTTGGACCAGCAATTAATCGTAACCTTGCCATGCGAAATTTACCTTTTTAATTTTGAGATTAGCGATCATTTGTTACAGGTTCAGTATGTCCATCAGGATAAACCCATACAATTTGCCCTTCTCGAAGCTCTGTAACTCGAAATCCTTGACGTTTGGCATTCTGGTATGCTTTACGCCCTGCCTCTGAAGCAATTGCTTTCAATTCTGTCACGGTCAAATCTTCAATAGGCTTGTTTGTTATACTGGAACAATCACAAAACCGATCTAAGCGTTTTGTCGTTACCAATATCACCGACACTGCCACACAATTCATTGGCATCCTGGTAAACGTGATAGTCAAAATGTCAGCGATCGCGGCAATTAACCAAGTTTCTTGATCTTGATAGGCTTGCCGTTTTTGACAATACGGAGGGCAAAGTTTCTCTTTGATAGTAGGCGCTTGTTGTTTAATCCAGCCGTCACACATTTCTTTGAGTTCAGGCAATTTTGGCATTACCCCCACTTCTTTGGTGTATTGGGAATCCTCTGTTTGGGTTAGCCCGGTGTACCAATCTTGGTACAACTTAGTTTCGTCTGCCAAGTATTCGTTGATTTTGAGTTCTGTTTCCTGAGCCATATCTATTTCCTCGTTTAAAAATTAAGTAATTGAATTTAAAGCGTTTTATTTGAAAAAACCGATTTATACTATATTTCTTCGTAACGACTCAGGGCAACCATAAAGGATTGCCCCTACAATCAGATTCTTATGAAGACTGACGAAAATATTTATACGTAGGGGCAATCCCTTGTGGTTGCCCTGAGTCGTTACGTTTCTTCCTGAATAACAATGGGTACTTTTTTCTGGAACAATGTTAATGCGCCCATCCCATTGATTGTGGAAATAACCAGTAAATCTAAAAGGCAATAAAAGGCACCTGCACTGACAGGGGGATTGGTGGTGGTTAATCCGAATAGCGGCACTTCTTGAAACCAAGTCCAATTTCCAAGTGCGGTTCCATATATTTCTAAAATCAGAGATAACATAAACATAGTGGCATAGAGCTTTTTAGATTCTCCAAAAATCAGACAAATCAAAAAAATGAGAAATAAAATCCCGCCCATTGTATCCAAGCCACTTAAAAAGGCAAAAATGATGTAAGGCGCAGTTATCGCTGGCACGATTCCGATAAACCAATTTGGCATTTTGGGTGCGATTAAAATACCGAGCGTGAAAAGCAGTGCATGCCCTGGGGGGATAAATAATGGCACATTAGATAAACGATATTCGTAAAGCCCCCAAACTAAAGAGAGAATAATTTCTCCAACGGTGGCGTAAAGTAGGCAAAGGATTAAAGAGATTTGTTCAATTCGATCCGCCTTTTTTAATAAGCCTAAAAAAAATAGCCAAACCACAATATTGATGATGATTTGTCCATAGTATTCGATTTGTTGATCAATCAGTAAGCCAATTATTAAGAGAAAAACGATAAGAATTAATTTCATTGGTATTAGCGTTAATTTTTTTTGAACAGGATTAAACGGATTAAAGGAGTGGCGGGATCAAAACTCTTTGAATTTCAAAAGGTTAGCTATTTTTGGAGTACAACGCTTCAGCTTTGTATAGGAGTACAACGCTTCAGCTTTGGACTTTGGAGTACAACGCTTTACTGGTTTACTGGTTCCCACGCGCCGGCATCAATGCCATTAAGTTAAGTCTTGG
>JAGLHR010000625.1 GCA_023143415.1 Thiomargarita sp.
GATGAAATCGGTGGAATTTAGGTGATATTCAAACTGGAAGAACCCCGCGTAACATCAGTTATTAACTTAAAAACGCCCAAAGCTAAAGCGTTTTCGAGGTTTTCGTTTCAAAAAAACGAAAACCTCGAACTCCAATTCAAAAGCGTTGGACTCCAAAAGAGTCTTCTCACTATGCCGGACGAGCTTGCAAACCCAATCCGGTAAAATGTTGAACATCTATTTGTTAATAAAAAAACCGGTATAATAAGTGGTCTTATTGTGTTTATTCTTGATTGCGCTGATACTTAGTATCCCCTTCCAAAGTTCTCCATTCTTGCAACAATTAATTATTTCACCGGACCAGTAGCCTTTCGTCAACACAGTATCCCATAATGCTTTATAAAATGAGCGTTCATGTTTCCCTGAATTGATTATACTGGGATTTCGCCCCAAAATTTCTTTTGCGGTGTATCCAAATGTGTCAAGATAGGTTTGATTTACCTTGATAATACGAACGTGAGCATCGGTAATCATAATCCCTACTTGACTGGATTGAAAAATATTAGCCGTAAGGCGATTTTCAGCTTCAAGAGACTTGAGTGTCAAATGGGTTGTTATTCGTGCCAATAATTCATTTTGGGTGATGGGTTTTGTGATATAATCATTTGCACCAATTTCTAATCCAGTCACCACATCTGAAGCTTGGTTTTTTACCGAGATCAATAGTATGGGTAATTCATTCACTGACCATTTTTCACGGATTTTCATGGTGACTTCATAGCCACTCATCTGCGGCATCATGATATCTAGCAAGATTAAATCCGGTTCTAAACCCTTATCAAGCATACTTAATGCTTCGATGCCAGATGTTGCGGTGCTTATTGCGTATTCTGGTGAGGACAGGTATTTAGCCATCAGTTGCCGACTTGCTGGGTTATCATCAACAATAAGTATTTTAAAAACCGGTTGTGCATCGTCGAATTTCAACTTCTTGTTAATAACTTCCCTTGTTTGATATTCTTCAAGAAACACTCTTTCCCTTAATGAATGTTTGGACTTCTCTATCTCAGATTTATCAGCAAGGGGTAGAATAAAGGTAAACTGTGAGCCTTTGTCTATCACGGACTTCACAAAAATTTCACCATTCTGTAAATGGATTAATTGTTTGCTGAGACTTAAACCTAAGCCAGTACCCTCATATTGACGAGTGCTGGAACCATCAATTTGTTCAAAAGATTCAAAAATGCGCGAAATTTTATCAGCAGGAATGCCGATTCCTGTATCAGAAACCGTTATTGCTAAATATAAATAGCGAGTGCCAAATTCTGATTCTTCAACGTTTTCCAATGTCACTTGTTCCAATGCATTTGGATTGTATGGATTTTCTATTTCATATTCAATATTTCTTTGCACAACTTCAGCACTGATTTTTACGTGACCTTGTTTAGTAAATTTAATGGCATTACCAATCAGATTATAGAGTACTTGTTGGGTACGATTTTCATCTGCGAAGACAAGCGGTAGGTTGGTTGGAACCGCATTAATGAGTTTCAACATGTTATGAGTCAATAGCGATTTGTGCATGGATAACACCGTGCGAATAATGTATGGCATATTGATCAGTTTGAGTTTAGGCTCAATGTTTTTATTTTTCAATCTTGAGAAGTCCAAAATATCATTGACTAAACTTTCCAAACGGTGGCTGTTTTGAACAACCGTTGATAACATTTCCCTTTCGTCTTCGGATAAGTCAGTAAAAATCTGCTTATACAAAATGTTGGAAAAACCAATAATACTGTTGAGGGGGGTCCGCAATTCATGGGAAATATTGGATAAAAACTCATTTTTGAGTTCGTCTAGTCGTTGTAATTTCGCATTTTTTTCTGCCAATATTTTTTCTTGTTTGTAGGTATAGACGGCTTCTTTGACGGCTAATCTCAGTTCTTCAGCTTGCCAAGGTTTGGTGATGTAGCGATATAGGTTGGCATAGTTGACTGCATAACCGATGGCATCAATACCGGCTTGTCCGGTGAGCATAATGCTGAGGGTGCGGGGTGAACGGGTATGAATACGTTCGAGTAATTCGCTGCCTCTCATATTGGGCATAAGATAGTCGGCAACGACGACGGCGATTTCGTATTTATCTTCTTGTAATTCTTTAATGAGTGTGAGTGCATCTTCACCACTTTCGGCTAATTCAATGCGATAGTCATTACCGAGGGCTTTATGCAGTTCTATTTCCAGACTTTCGAGTATCGTTTTTTCGTCATCAACACATAAAATAACTAATTTAGACATATTTTTTCCCTTGTTAAATATTAAGACACGCTAAAAACAGATGTCGTCTTGCCAGGAAGACTTTCAAGTTCAATTTTACCTTTATGTTTTTCAATAATCCGCTTCATAATCCGCTTCTTTCACCTGCGAGTCGTAAAAAACGGTTCAAATATTTTCGACAGCCTTTATTCTTATGCAATACCCTTGCCATTATCAGCAATATCCACTTTTATTTGTTCCGTTTTCTGTTTCATATCAATGGTTAATGCTATAGTCCATCGCTTGTAATGCATTGTGAATTAGGTTCACCCAAACTTGATTTAGTTCGTCAGGATGCTGTAACGCTCATTTATTTTTTTA
>JAGLHR010000626.1 GCA_023143415.1 Thiomargarita sp.
CCACTTCGTTCCTACCCACCCTACAGAGACCACCAAATTTTGATAGGATACCAAAATACAAAGCTAAAGCATTCGAGGTTTGAGTTTTTTGAAAAAAACTCAATTCGAGGTTTAAGTTTTTTCGGTAACTTAAACCTCGAATCGAATGGACTCCATATTTTGGAATCAGAAAAAGTCCAATCCTCTTTGAGTTCAGGAGGTCAACCAACGCACTGAATCTGGCAAGTGAATCTCAAATTGAAGTGAGGTGCCATAGAATATCGCCTGTTTTTTATCCCCTCCGATTGTTATCATTGATGGAGTAAATTTCGCCAACGTTTCGGGATCAGTACCGAAATAGATTGTCGGGTGACACCTATTTTTGCCCATCACTAATGGATAATCACAACATCCTACCATAAACCATTTCCCATCTGCAACTAATGCCATGATGGCAAAACGCCCTTTCAATTTGGTCATCATCAGCTGTATCGCCTTCACAAAAGGCAGGTGATGATATTCCAAATAATTGTGAAGCAGCAGCGAGAGCGTTTCTACCGCATTTTCTTTGGAATAAAACTGATATCCATGAGAAATCAATTTTTCCCGTATTTCAGGGAGATTGTCAATAACGCCGAGACACGCCACTGCAATATCCCCTATTGAATATAAGGACATCACACCGTATTGGGGTAAAAATAATGGGGTTGGGCGAAAAAAAGCGATACCCAAAACGCCGGGCTGCCAGCCGTTTAACAACGTTCGCACATCGAATGAGCACCGATATTGAATAAACTCATTCTGGAGTGTACATATTCCTAGTTCAAGCCGAGCGTTTTCTTTTGCTAAAGCATCGTGTAAGACTTGAAAACGTTTCACAGTGTTTTCTGTTGGGTTCCAAAAACCAAAAATACTTTCAGTCATACCGGTTTCCTCAAGATGAAATGATGAAATAAAGTCTTGAGTATATCTATTCGTTGGAACTTGGTCAAAATTGAGAACGGTTATTCACATTTTAACGTTTAAAAACCGATTTTTTTTGATTGCTTTTTTTTCTTTTAAAACACCCTCAAACTTCTGAAGACGGGATAATCCGGTGATTTTAGAGAAAGTAAACCGGTGACTTAAAACTTGCCAGTTGTTGTGCAATTTGTTATGTACGTCAACGTCAGCCATGTATGGCGTTGCACCGTCTTTTTGTGTGCAACGGCATTCCATTAATCATCAATATCGTGTTGCTGCTGCAAAAAAAAAACGGTGCAACGCCATACATGGCTTCGTTGCTCAGAAACCGAGTTTTTTGAACAACCTCGAATTATAAATACTATTGTCTCGACGCTCTACGTTATACAACTTGTCTGAACGATATGTGTGACGCTCCGCGTCGCGAAAGTCATTCCCAAACGTTTTTAAGCTGATTTAGTTTGTCCATGAAAAAATCGGTACGCCAAAAGGTCAGGGTGGTTTTTTCCCGTGGTGGTAAAAAAGAAGCCATTTCCTTTCTAGCGAGTTCCCAATCAATGCGAGTTATTTTCGCTTCCAGTTGTTTCAGATACCAGGTTGGTGTGACTGGAATTTTTTGTCCAGCATATATGCCTTGCTGGTTAATCGCATTAGATAATAAACCTAAATTGGGTACGACTTTTTGTTTGACATACCAAAGAAAATCATACCAATCTCTCCCCTTAACATAAGTTCGACATAACAGTGCGTGACTTTTACTCGCAAAATTACTCGGTAAATCCTGAATTTCAATGGGAAAATCAAGCGGAAAGTCTAAAAATTTGAGTTCTGTCGTTGAACCTGCCGGCGGATTAATGTCTATTTCTAGTTTAATGGTCAACTTTTTCTGAGGATGATGTTTAAAAGATAATTCCAAAATTTTGCCAATAGAATTATCTTTGACAAACATTTTTTGGACCATATTACCCATTTTACTTTTATCTTTAATAATGGGTGAAATACCATATTGTTTGCATACGTCAATGATGGTTTTTTGATACGGTTGCCAGTTAAAATCTAAATCAACCCGTTTTAACATAAAATCTAAATCTTCGGAAAAACGGGGTAGGTTATAGACAATCCTCAAACAAGTACCCCCATGAAAAATGGCTTGTTCAAAAAAATGGGCTTCATAAAGAGCATGAAGGATAATTTCTTGCAAAATTTCTTTAAGTGCATTTTCTTCTGCTTCTACTGTGGGCGTTGAATATTGTTTGAATCTATCGTTAATTATAGAATTGATCATTTTTTTTGATCGGCGAGGGGAGGTTAGCCGTATTTCTGCTTGTAAATGTTGTAAAAATGAAAGGATGCGTTTAGTACGAAACACTGACAATACTTCTTCAAAATCAGCTACGGTTAGCTGGTTAAAATTTTCTGCTTCAATACGAAGCCCATCTAATAAAAAATCTATCCCAGTCCATTTTATTTTTCTCTCATAGACGTAATCTGCTAATGCCCGCAAAGGCTTTGCCATGAAAAATGATTGACCATTGATAGTTTGACGCTCAACACCGTTTAAAAATTCGAGTTCATTGACCGGAAAAAAGACATAGCTAAACTCACCCAAAGGGCTATCGAAAATCCGGGTTCTTCCTTTATAAATGGTGCTAATAATCATGACAACCCGTTCTGGAATCCAACCATGATAGGATAACGCACTTTCAAAAGAGACATAGCTATTGGGTACAATTCGACTCGCCACCAAAAATTGACTCAATTTTACGGTTTGATACTTTTCAGCAAGCATATAGACACCACGACGAATTTGAATCAGTTCATTTTTTGCGATTGCCTTGTTGATGAGTCCATATCGCCTCGCCGGCGTTCCACCAAATAAACGGGCTAATTCTTTTTCAGTGAAAATGCGTTCACCAAAGCCGGCTTGTTGGATTATTTCGATTGATCTTAACATTATTTTTTTGCACGATACTTGCTGTTTTAGGAAGTATCTTACCAATTTAACTGTTGCAAACTCCATAATTTTATCGTTCCCACGCGCCAGCGTCAATGTCATTAAGTTAAGCCT
>JAGLHR010000627.1 GCA_023143415.1 Thiomargarita sp.
GAAACCCACCATTTTCAGCGGTGGGTTTCGCTATCGCTCTACCCACCCTACATTTTCTAAGCGGTGGGTTTCGCTATCGTTCTACCCACCCTACATTTTCTACTGAGCGGTGGGTTTCGCTATCGCTCTACCCACCCTACATTTTCTACATTTTCTGAGTTGTAATAGAACGAAATACCTCATCTAAACGCCCTTTATCAACATGAAGTTCTTCCACTTCCCATTTTTTATTACGGGCATGTTGACTGATTTCGCCAATGATGGGGTGCTGTGCTTTTGGAAAAATCTGATAACTCAGTGTTGAGTTATTTTCCATCAACGTTTCTAATTTCTGTACATCTGGCAGATTTAACAAAGATTGACGTATTTTCTCCGCATTATCTTTAGGAGTATGTAACGTAATCGTAACCGCATTGTGAAATTGAGATTTCGCTTCCAATTCTGCGGGAGTACCATCTGCCAAGATTTTGCCATCCGCAATAATGATTGCGCGACTACAAACAGCATGAACCTCTTCAAGAATATGGGTGGATAAAATAATCACCTTTTCCTGAGCCTTCTGTTTAATGAGGGTACGGACTTCATGCTTTTGATTTGGATCAAGTCCATCAGTTGGTTCATCTAAAATTAACACTTCTGGATCATGCAATATCGCCTGCGCTAAACCGACACGACGCTTAAAGCCTTTAGAAAGCGTATCAATTGATTGATATAGAACGCTTTCTAAATTGACTTGTTTTATGGTTTCTTTGATCTTGCTGCGTTTATCTTCTCCCCGTAAACCGCGTATCTGTGCGATAAATTCTAAAAAACTGGCAGGGGTCATATCAGGATAAGCGGGCGCACCTTCTGGCAAATAGCCAATACGCTGTTTAACTTCAAGAGGCTTTTGAACAATATCATGCCCATAAACAGTGACGTTGCCCGCTGTGGGTGTTAAAAAACCCGTGATCATTTTCATTGTGGTAGATTTACCAGCCCCATTGGGACCAAGAAAACCTAACACTTCACCTTTTTTCACCTGAAAAGAGATATTGTCAACAGCAGTCAATAAACCAAATTGTTTGTGTAAATTTTTTATTTCAACCATTTTTATTAAAGATTTTACTCATAAATTATTGAATTTTAAGAAAAAATTGATAAAAAGAAGTCGTTGTTGAATGTAATATCTTAAAGAGTAGTAGGGATAATGTCAAAAAAATTCAAGTGATTTTTGCAAATTTGTTGCAAATTTGTACTCAGCCTTGAAATCAATTTCAAGGCTGAAAGCTAAAGTTTCCTAAAGGAGAGTGAAAGAAGACTGACTGAGCTTTAGCTGGCTTTAACCTGCTTTGGGCGCATTCCCAAAGGTTATTATCAATATCTGCTGAGTACAACGAATTAACGAAATAAACGAATTAAAACCCTGGCGCGTGTATTTTGCCTCTCTTGAACATCTCAAAGCCAATTGATTGCTCTCTATTTAGGAAGCTCGCCGCCTTACTTATTCGTTTATTTCGTCAATTCGTTGTACTTACTGATTTAATTAATCAGCGTCAAAATGGGAATGCCCCCTGCTTTAACTTTTAGCAAAGCGTTTTAACTCTTGGCTAATCAAAAAGACTGAGTCGTTACGCAAATTTTTTGTTTAAAATACCTGTCTTAAAGTATAAAATAGCACACACCTGTCACAACAAATACACCTATCACATTTAAAAATAAACCTTCCCGCGCCATCACACGAATAGGTATTTTATTGGCACTCATCACAATCGCATTCGGTGGCGTTGCAACGGGAAGCATAAATGCAAAACTCGCACTAATGGTTGCTGGTAACATGAGAAGTAGAGGGTTTTCTAAATTGAGAGAGATTGAAGCACTGCCTAAAATGGGTAAAAGAACGTTTGAAGTAGCAGTATTGCTCGTTATTTCAGTTAAAAAAGTCACGATGAGACAGATCGCACCGATGATTAACCATAAGGGCAAATCCGCTAATAAAGTCAATTGTTCGCCTAAAACTTGGGTTAATCCAGAAGCCATAAAACCTTTCGCAATCACCATGCCTCCTGCTAATAATAACAGGATGCCCCAAGGAATACGTTCTGCGGTTTGCCAATCTAATAATCCATGATGTTTATTGTCACTGTGTTGCACATTATCTGGAACGATAAATAGTGCTAACACGGCAAGCATTGCAATGGTACTATCGCCGATAGTTCCGATTCCTAAATACTGTTCCATTAAGCCGCCCCATCCTCTGATTAAGATTTCTTCTTCGCCTATTTGCCATACACCTAATGGGATAGTACGAGTTACCCATAAAATCGCCGTTCCAAAAAAAATGAGAAGTACTCGTTTTTGCGCGGTTGTCCATTCTTCAATGCGAGGTAAAGATAAGGATTGGGTATTTTTAGATGGGACTAATCGACTTAGCCAAAGCCAAATAATGGGTAGCATGATTAAGGTAACAATACCGCTAATACTCATCCATTCTGTAAAGCTCATTTCAATGCCAGTCAATTCGTGATAATTTTTGATAAAAACCGCATTAGGGAATGTACCAATTAACGTTGCGACACCGCCAACACTGGCTGAGTAGCAAATAATTAACAGTAGAGGAATCACCATATCCTTTTCTTCATCTTGAGCGATAACCGCCATCGCGATAGGTAACATCATTAATGTCGTTGCGGTGTTGGAAATCCACATACTTAAAAAGGCGGTTGCTAACATAAAGCCGAGTAAAATGCGCCGCCGACTATGAATGCCAACTATTTTTAAAACCCAGTAGGCTATTTTACGATGCGTACCGGTTTTTTCCATTGCAGCCGATAGCATAAAACCGCCCATAAATAAAATAATCAGATGATTGCCCAAAGAAGCAGCGGCGGCTTGATGACTTAAAATACCCAATGCGGGAAATAAGACAAATGGAATCAATGAAACGACTGCAATAGGAATCGGTTCCAATATCCACCAAACGGCACATAAAGTGGTAATGACAGCAGTCCACGCCGCTTTATCTGTCATGCCTTCAGCATTAAAACATAAAATGCCAACTATCAAGGCTAAAATGGGACCTGTGAGGAAGGCGAATAGAGTATATTTATTCATTTTACAATTGACCAGATGTTCGTCATTTAAGTCACTTTTTTGGAGTTCAACGCTTCAGCTTTGGGCGTGTTCAAATTTAGCGAACAAAGCTAAAGTATTCGAGGCTAAAGTTTTTTGAAGAAAAACTTTAGCCTCGAATGGACTCCATCATATCCGATAATTTCTGCTTCAGTACAGATTAGGAATGTGCATAAAATAAAATCGTTTCGAGGCTAAAG
>JAGLHR010000628.1 GCA_023143415.1 Thiomargarita sp.
AAAAAACTTGAACCTCGAATCGAAACCATTCACCATTCACCATTCATTCACCATTCACCATTCACCATTCGAGGTTTCCGTTTTTTGAAGAAAAACGGAAACCTCGAAACCATTCACCATTCTACCTATCGCCTATTAGAAAAACACAGCGGGTGAAACATGAAAACGCCTACTCAGATTTTGAATTTGCTCTTTATTTAAGCCACGATGTCCATTCAGCGTCTTCAACACCTCTTCTTGATTACCAATTTCAGGTAATTCATTTGCGCTTAAACTATGCTCATCCATCAAAAACCGCAAAACTTCATGAGCGGGAGCATCTGCCACCTTATAGTGTTCATCTTTATAAACTTCAATCAAAGTACTCAGAGTTTCTAATAAATCAGCCAACGGATGTGTTTCATCATCACCAACCTGATTGAGTAGCTCATCAAGTATCGTTTCCATCTGTTGGTATTCTGTCTCCAAATGTGGAACAGATAAAACCTTTGCAATGGGTATCCAATGATTTAACGAAAGTGGTGATGGCATGGTTGTCGCGTCAAGAAATCCGATTTTTTCAAAAAATCGGATTTCTAAAATGAAATTGTCGTCAATTAATCCTTACGTTTTTTATTCAACCGCTCTTTAATAAGTTCAATCAAAGCAAGAAACGGATCAGCCAATAGCACCTTTAAAACCAGAAACATTTTTTTAAACAAAGATTTCACTTTGAAAATGGTTGAAAACTTATTCACAGCATCGACGATTTTTTTGGCATGATACCCACCTTGTTTAGATTGCTGCTTTCTATATTGCTTGCGCCACGCCTTCAATTGCCGAGTAAAATGCGACAGTTCATCCCAAGACTGAACAGAATTACGCAATTGCCGCGACAAATAATGTAACAGTAATCATAGCCCAACTCTTGATGTTGCCCTTGTTCCAACAAATGAGAAATCTGTATCTCTGACAAATCTTGATGCTGTTGAGTGAACTCATACTTCGCCTCATCTCTCATCAAAATCGGCCAATTTTCAATTTCCTGAATATCCAATTTAGAGGTTTTAAACTCCCCGCCGATATTAAACAACAAGCCATGATAACTGCTGCCTTGCGTGATGATCAACAACGCCACATTGCGATAATTCTTCAAACCATTCAATTTATCATAAAAATCTTGATCAAACTGCCCATCAACCTCATCAGCACACATCGCATCCAAGCGATTTAAAACAATGATAAACTGTTGTTTTGCATTCTCCAATTCAGATAAAATACTAAAGAAATCAGAACTTTCCTGTGCTGGCTGCTTATGCAACTGATGCGATAAATCCAATAAAAACTGCTCATAACTCCCGCGACAAGTGACGAGGTTTTAGTTTTTCTTCAAAAA
>JAGLHR010000629.1 GCA_023143415.1 Thiomargarita sp.
AAAAACTTTAGCCTCGAAACCATTCCAGAATGCACCCTATTCTACGTTAGGCTGGAAAACAAATTAAATAATGCTTCCCCTGGTTCATTTGCCTTCATAAATGCTTCTCCAACCAAAAACGTATTGACTCCTGCATTATACAATGAAGTAACATCTTTAGGCGTATGAATACCACTTTCACTGATAACAATATGTTTCTTAGGAATATAAGGTAATAATTCCAAAGTGGTTGCTAAGTCAGTTTTAAAAGTCCGTAAATTACGATTATTAATACCTATCAAACGCATATTGAGCGGTAATGCCCGTTCTAATTCTTCACGATTATGCACTTCAATAAGTACATCCATCCCCAAATGGGTTGCCAAAGCCGATAAATCATGTAATTGGGAATCATCCAATATCGCAACAATAAGTAAAATACAATCCGCACCAATAGCACGCGCTTCATAAACTTGATAAGCGTCGATAATAAAATCTTTACGCAATAAGGGAAGCTGGCAAACTTCACGAACTTGCTGCAAATATTGATTTTTTCCTTGAAAAAAATCTCTATCCGTTAAAACAGATAAACAAGCTGCCCCATTTTCTTCATAGCTCTTTGCGATGACAACGGGGTTAAAATTTGCCCTTAATATCCCTTTACTTGGTGAGGCTTTTTTGATTTCAGCTATGACGGCGGGTTGTTCTAATTGTATTTTGGCATCAATTACTTTAGCAAAGCCACGCGGTGGTGAATTATTGGCGGCAATGTTACTGAGCAAACGCAAAGGCTTTTCTTGAGATTTTACTTTAATCTCTTCCTTTTTGCGCTTGACAATCTGTTTTAAAATATCAGGCGTTTTATTCATTTTAAAAACCTTGACTCAATTTGATCCAGTCTTTGAGTTTTTCGCTGGCTGCACCATTACTCAAAACAGTTTGTGCTTCAGTGATTCCTTGTGCAAAACTGTCCGTTAAATCGGCTGCATAAATCGCCGCACCCGCATTCAATACAACAATATCTCTCGCGCTGCTCATCTGATTGTCTAATACGCTGCGGACCATCGCAACGCTTTCATCGACAGAATGGACTTGTATCTGATTTAAGCTGGCTCGTTTTAAACCAAATTCTTCTGGTGTCACCGTATAGCTTGTGATAATGCCCTGATGTAATTCTGAGATGTTGGTTGGGGCAGCAATACTGATTTCATCTAGTCCATCTTCAGAATGTACGACTAAAACATGTTGACTGCCCAAACGTTGTAAAACTTGCGCGATGGGTTTTACCCAAGATTGACTGAATACGCCAATAAGTTGATGTGGTGCATTGGCAGGATTGGTTAAAGGGCCTAGTAAGTTAAAAATGGTACGCACGCCCATTTCACGACGTGGTCCGATGGCGTGTTTCATTGCGCTGTGATGTCGTGGCGCAAACATGAAGCCAATACCTATTTTATGAAGACATTCAGTAACTTGTTCTGGTGTCAGTTCGATTTTGACACCTAAAGCTTCTAATACATCAGCACTGCCTGATTGACTGGAAACAGAGCGATTGCCATGTTTTGCGACCGTTCCACCTGCTGCTGCGACGACAATGGCACTGGTTGTGGAAATATTAAAGGTATTCATACCGTCGCCGCCTGTACCGACGATATCAACGACCGATTTTCTATCAACTGATACGGGAGTAACTAGCTCACGCATAATTTGTGTGCCGGCGGCGATTTCTTCAACAGTTTCGCCTTTCATGCGTAAGCCAATTAAAAAACCACCGATTTGGGCAGGTGTAGCGTCACCGGTCATTATGCTACGCATGACTGAGGACATTTCGTCCATTGTTAAATCACGGTTTTCGGTGATTGCTTTTAATGCGGATTTAATATTCATAATTGATTTCTTTGAATTTTTAAATAATTGGTCTCTGTACAGGATAAAAAATGGTGTGTATTTATAACTAATTGATTTTGTGAGTAAAAATCTTCATAAAATAAGGAACGTGCATCAAATAATTTAGTCA
>JAGLHR010000063.1 GCA_023143415.1 Thiomargarita sp.
ACTTGGAATTGTAAACATATTGCAATGCTAACAAGCTGGATCACATTCGCAGAGTCAATTTCCAAATTGGATTACCGACTCCTGCATTGGCAACCCCATTAAATATGTTAGAAGACGAGGAGGAATAGCAATGAAAAGTGGAGAAATCATTGAAATTAGAAAAATACGCCGTGAAATATCAAAGAAGTACGGTAATGACTTAAACAAGCTATTGGAACATTATAAAGAATTGGAAGCTAAGTTAAAAACATTAGGTTATAGATTTGCAAAAGCCTGGTAGGGCGTTGCACAGTTTTTTGGGTACACAGGCAAAAGGTAAAACCTCAAAACAGCTCTTCCCAAAATAAACTTAAAGCCTCATAAACGAGTTTAGAATTCGAGGCTAAAGTTTTTTCTTTAAAAAAACTTTAGCCTCGAACCGATTTTTTGAAAAAATCGGATTTCTAAGTTCAAAAACGAATAGTGGGATAGGTTCATGGTAAAATTTACAATTGATTAAATTTTTAATCAACGGGTGTCAATGATAATTTGATGCTGGGTTTCGTACCTTTACCCACCCTACTCGTGCTTTTCTGCAATAAGACCACGTATTGCCTCAGTTTTCTATTTTACTGAGCACAAAATCTATAATTACACCATATCTAAGTTTTTATTATAACCAATGACTATGCCCAAAGCACTCATACATTCCCACCAATCTGTCATCAGTTTTATCCAGCACCTTAGTGATATAGGGATTATTTTTCTTACCCTCCAGTTTACAATATGGTTATTTGGTTACCACTGGTATGCTGATTACACAAAAGCAGCCTTAACTGGCATGTTATTATATTATTTAATAGCTGAAATCAATGGATTATATATCTCCTGGCGAGGTGCAAGTATTTCC
The DNA here is from genome assembly GCA_023143415.1 of Thiomargarita sp. GTDB lineage: Bacteria > Pseudomonadota > Gammaproteobacteria > Beggiatoales > Beggiatoaceae > QNES01. The sequence continues at coordinate 890 of JAGLHR010000063.1, forward strand.
TTAGAATTGAAATCCATAATATGGACGTGGTTTTGGGTCATCGTGATATTGTTATTGATCGCATTTGTAACCAAAGAATCGGCAACTTATTCACGCATGGCGATATTAAGTTGGTTTGTCTTGACTCCGATTGGAATTGGATTATGGCGTTTGTTGATTAGAGTTGTTTTAAGGAAATTGCGTTATCTGGGTTATAACCTGCGTAGAATTGCGATTGCTGGCAATAATGATTTAGGCAAACGGTTATTGCAAACCATTCAAGCGGATGCGAGTATAGGCATGGAAATCATTGGGGCTGTATCCGCACAATTTAAGAATTTATTGCCTGCAGATAACTCAAAAAGTGGGTACAGCATCCCCACAATTAAGCCAAACAACTGAACCGTTAGTTTTAGCTCTTTCTTACAGTCATTTTGAATTGCTGATAAATATAGATGATGATACCAAACGATCTTTCTACGAAATAGCCAGGTAGGGTGGGCAAACGTTTTTTTGTGTGCATCGGCATATCACAAATAAAGTTAATAATTGAATTTTATGTGTTAAAATGCAAAAAAATGAGTCATCCGATTGGTTAAAATTGACTTATAACTCAATCCTGAACTACTTTTGTAATCACAATTGTCACAACATATAGGATATTTTATGATAAATATAATTTATGGCAGTACTCAAAAACCAGTCGCTAGTAGGCAACTAGCAGATTTTTTTTCATCTTCTAATTTCAATGGAACTTTTTATATTGGCTATCCGATTATGGGCTCTCCAGAAGGAGCATTTTCTTTAGATGCTTTGTTAATCAGTTCAGATATTGGTTTAGTTATTTTTCATCTTGTTGAAGGAAAGGAACTTGGAAATATAGAAGAAGCTCAAGATAACATTTATATTAAATTACAAGCTAAATTACTTCAACATAGGCCTTTGCTCAAATCTAGGCAACTTCAAGTTGCTATAAATGTCGTTACCTTTGCTCCAGCAATTAAAAATTTAGGTGCTAATACCAATGATGACTATCCTATATGTAATGATAATAATAGCTTAACTGACTTCTTATCTAAAATAGAACCATGGAAAAAAAATAATCTTTACCAAAATGTTGTTGCTATAATACAAGCTATTTCCAATCTCCGCAAAGGAAAAAAACGGGAAATTAAAAAGCCTGATTCTCGTGGTAATAAGTTAAAAGATTTAGAAAATTCCATTGCCAATTTAGATAGCAACCAAAACCAAGCCGTTATCGAAACATATCATGGTGTGCAAAGAATTCGTGGATTAGCGGGTTCTGGAAAAACCATTGTACTTGCTTTAAAAGTGGCTTATTTACATGCGAATAATCCGGATTGGAATATAGCAGTCACTTTTCAAACTCGTTCATTAAAAGGACAATTTGAACGGTTGATTAATAATTTTATTATTGAACAAACGGCTGAAGAACCTAATTGGGATAAAATTCATATTATCCATGCTTGGGGTTCTCCCAGTCAAGGGGTAGGAATATACTATAATTTTTGTTTAAATCATGGTATTGAATATTTAGATTTTAAAACAGCTAGAACGAGATTTGGAACTGACAAAGAATTTGAAGGAGCTTGTGGATTAGCCGTTTCGCAAGTTAATGAATATAAACCACTTTACGATCTTATTCTTATTGATGAAGCACAAGATTTTTCTCCAAATTTTCTACAGCTTTGTTACCAATTGGTTAAAGGTGATTCTAAAAACTTAGCTAGACGGCTAGTTTATGCTTATGACGAGCTGCAAAGTCTGAATAAAAAATCATTACCCTCTCCTGAAGAAATTTTTGGTAAAAAACCAAATGGTGATCCCGTTGTAAAATTTATGCCGCCACAATTAGGAAAACCTAAACAAGATATTGTACTTGGAACTTGTTATCGTAATTCTCGCCCACTTTTAACAACAGCTCATGCTTTAGGATTTGGCATATATAGAGATAAATTAATACAGATGTTTGACCATTCTCAATTATGGTTAGATGTTGGCTATAAAGTAGAAGAAGGAAGATTAACTGATAAAGGGGGTGAGAATGTTTGTTTAACAAGAGATAGTGAGACTAGCCCAGAATTTTTAGAAAATCATTCTCCCATTAATGATTTAATTCGATTTAAATCATTTGCTTCTGATGATGAACAAATAAATTGGTTGGTAGAATCTATTGTCAATAATATACGGGAAGAAGAACTTTTACCTAATGATATTATTGTTATAAATACCGATCCGATTACCACAAGAAATGCGGTAGCGCAAGCTAGGAAAAAATTATTTGAACAGGGTATAAATTCTAATTTAGCGGGTATTTCTACTTCTCCAGATATATTCGTTACTGAAAATTGTGTGACTTTCACCGGTATATATAGGGCAAAAGGTAATGAAGCAGCAATGGTTTATATTATTAATGCACAAGATTGTTACACGGCATGGCGAGGAGAATTGGTCAAGGTACGTAATCGTTTATTCACAGCAATTACTCGTAGTAAAGCTTGGGTTAGAGTTTGTGGCGTTGGAAATGATATGCTGCAACTCATTGAAGAATTTAAAAAAGTTTATTACAATGACTTTAAACTAAAATTTCTTTATCCAACTGTAGAAGAACGCCAACAATTGAATATTATTAACCGTGATATGACAGCAGAAGAGAAAAGGAGGGTTGAACAGAAAAAAATTAATTTGGATGAAATATTACGTTCGCTAGAAAGTCGCGAAACCGTTATTGAAGACTATCCAGAAGAAACAATTTTGAGACTGAAAGCTTTTTTTCAAATACAGTAAAAGGTAGGAAAATATGACTCGGTTAGAAATTAAACGACAAATAGAAATAATAACTTCTGAGTTAATAGCACATAGTTTATGTAGCGAACAAAATTATCCTACTATTTCAAATAATGTGATTTCTTTTGGCAATGCGAGAGGAAATTTGTCTGTCGCTTTAAAAAATGTATCCTATAGTGAAATTTATGATGAACTCAATAACCGAAATGCTTTCAATATTAAAATGTTGGATGGGGCATTAATTTTAATGCTTTATGAATTTGAAAAAAGTAGAAAACAAGATAAATTAAACAAACATAGCCTTTCTTTTTTTCCTTCTCCTAATCTGGAAGCATTTCAAAATGAACCAGAAATATACGAAGAAGACGAAATATATGCTGATATTCTTTATAAAAATATCGTTCCATTTCCAATTCGTTTTGATTTTGATCCTTTGAATCACCAAATTATAGAACATCCCAAATCTCATTTAACCCTTGGGCAATATAAAAATTGTCGTATTCCAGTAAGTGCTCCTTTGACTCCTTTTGAATTTATAGAATTTATTCTAAGAAATTTTTATAACACGGCTTATCATAAATATAGTAATCAATTTAATTTTTCTAAACAATATTTCCCTGAAACAATTGAACCTGAAGAATGCCAAATTCCTTATTTACACTTAGGGAGTTCCAAAAAAATAAATTATTCCAAGTAAGTAGCCAGGTAGGGTAGGCAAACGTTGTGTGCATCGGCATATCACATCGGGTAAATGATATTTTAACGTTTCGGTGGGAAGCGTAATGTGGGTAGAGTTTTTTGGGTGCAAAAGGTAAAACCTCAAAACGGCTCTTCCCAAAATCAAATTAAAGCCTCATAAACCAGTTTAGAAATCCGATTTTTT
>JAGLHR010000630.1 GCA_023143415.1 Thiomargarita sp.
CAATTACCACCAGAAGAATCTGCACGCTTGTTGCCACGATTATCTCGTGAGGAATTGTTGGAGAAATTTTGTAAGAAGTCTTAAATATTCGTAACTACTCAGGGCAACCATAAAGGATTGCCCCTACAACAATATTCTTATGAAGACGGAGGAAAATCTTCTGATGTAGGGGCAATTCCTTGTGGTTGCCCTGAGTAGTTACAATTAATTCAATATTTCCAAATTCGCCAACCTCAAACTTGATCATCAACTCAAACACCAATTTTTCTTTAATTAATTAAGAATAATAAATTTTTATACCAAAAACTTAAAATAATAATGATGAACATTAAAAATATCTGAACAAAAAAATGACTTTAATTTATTGTTTTTTAAAACAATTCTTGCTTTTTTTTTAAAAAATTATAACCCATTTCCAACTTCTCAATTCAGATTAAATTGCTATCTGTTTTGATTTTTACTATACTGTTTTGTTTCCTTTTTCAGGCTAATTTTTTTTGAATAAAAACTTTTAGCCTCAAAAACATATTCTTAATCGATGTCCAAACATTATCTCCTTGCTTTATGACATTGATGGCAGCATAAAGCTGTTTAATCCATAAGGAGCACCATGAGACACTACGAAATTGTATTTCTCGTTCATCCTGATCAGAGCGAACAAGTACCTGCAATGGTTGAACGTTATCGAACAATGATAGAAGGCAAAAGTGGTTCTGTTCACCGCTTTGAAGATTGGGGACGCCGCCAATTAGCCTATTCGATTAACAAGATACACAAGGCACACTATATCTTAATGAACATTGAGTGTGACACAGCAGTCCTTAACGAATTGACTAACGCATTTCGCTTTAATGATGCCGTAATTCGTTATTTGGTTCTTGAGCAGAAAAGAGCAATTACTGAACCCTCACCCTTGGTTAAAAGCAAAGATGACAAATCATCTGAAGAAAAATTGAGCGACAAAGGTGATGAGAAAAAGTTAGATAATGATTTTGGTTAAGATAAAGGGGCTTTAGCTTTGAGCGTAGGAGTTCAACAGCTTTGAGCCCCATAATCAAACATTTTTCTACTCACTATTAATGAGGTTGTATATGATGTACACATCACGATTTTTACGTCGCAAAAAATTTTGTCGATTTACTGCCGAAGGTGTTAAGGAGATTGATTACAAAGATCTGAACACCCTCAGAGGCTATGTTACGGAAACAGGTAAAATTGTGCCAAGTCGTATTACAGGTACGAAGTCAAAATATCAGCGGCAATTAGCAAAAGCGATTAAACGCGCTCGTTACTTGGCTTTACTGCCTTATTCCGATGCACATGATTATTGAATAATGAACAACGAAAACCTCGAAAACATAGCGTTAATAAACCAAGTCTTTAAACTTGGGAATCAAAACTCTTTCGAGCTTAGAAATCTTAGAAATCCGATTTTTTTCAAAAATCGGATTTCTTAAACCTCGTTTTTCGAGGTTTTCGTTTTTTGAATAGAATACATTGAAAGTTACCCATATTCCCGTTTTTAAACCTCTAACGTCTTGAAAACTTCTTTGGAATATCTGGATAACCCTTACTGAGGTTATTAAAATGGAAGTCATTCTCCTTGAAAAAATAAAACACTTAGGCAATCTTGGTGATAAAAAGGTTGTCAAAAGCGGTTATGCTCGTAACTACTTGATTCCAAAGAAAAAAGCGGTATTAGCCACTCCAGAAAACATCGCTGATTTTAAAGAGCGTCGTCTCGAATTTGAACAAACACAAAAAGATGTCTTTACATCAGCCAAAGAACGTGCCATTCAATTACAAGAGATTATTGTTGAAATTTCTGGCAAAGTCGTTGGTGCTGAAGGTAAATTGTTTGGCTCAGTGAGCGCAGCAGATATTGCACAAGCGATTAATGACGGAGGAATAGGAATTTCTAAAAAAGAAATTCGTTTGCCCAATGGACCTATACGACAGGTGGGTGAATACGATGTTGAAGTTCACTTACATTCCGATGTGGATGCTTTTGTGACTGTCCAAGTTATCGCCGAAAAATAAGTACTTAGACCTGCGCCTGCCAGGTTTTTTTTATAAACCCGGCAGGTATTGCGTCAATGCCATTAAGTTAAGCCAGGGCGAACACGCAGGTTCGCCCCTACAACCACAGAATACGCGATGTTTTGTAGGGGCAGACCTGTGTGTCTGCCCTTAACTTAATGGCATTGAGGTATTGCGTTGGAAAATCCATATTTTCTCAAGACATAAAATGCTTCTATGCAGGAGCCAACTTATTCCACTGCCCCCCCCGATCTTGCCGTAGAATCCATCAAAACTCTACCCTTTTCAAAAGAAGCTGAACAATCCGTATTAGGCGGCTTGATGCTTGATAATGAAGCATGGATTTCTATTGCTGATCAATTGCTTGAAAAGGACTTTTACCTCCCTGAACATCAAACACTTTTTACTGCCATCAAATCACTTTCTGAAGAAGGGCATCCTTGTGATCCGGTCACTTTATCAGAATGGCTGCAAAAGCACGACAAACTGGCGGCTATTGGCGGCGGTGCTTACTTAGGTTTACTCGCAAGCAATACACCCAGTGCTGCAAACATTGTTGCTTATGCAGAGATTGTGCGAGATCGTTCCATTTTGCGTCAACTAATGCGCGTGGGTACAGAAATTGCTAGGAGTACTTCTAATACACAGGGCCGCACAACTACGCAATTACTTGATCATGCAGAAAAACAAGTTTTTGAAATTGCAGAAATTGGAGCGCATGGTCAAACTGGCTTTCTCAAAATTGATAAGATTTTAAATGAAACACTGGATCGCATAGATATACTTTCTCAACAAGAAGGTATGATCACGGGGATATCAACAGGCTTTAGTGATTTTGATAATGAAACTTCTGGCTTACAACAATCTGACTTAATTATTATAGCAGGTCGTCCTTCTATGGGTAAAACCAGTTTCGCCATGAATATCGCCGAATCTGTCGCCATTAACCAGAAAGTACCGGTTGCCGTGTTTAGCATGGAAATGTCTAATGAGCAAATCGCCATGCGCCTCATTTCATCTTTGGCAGAAGTCAGTTTGCAAAATGTCCGAACAGGTAAACTTAATGATGATGAATGGTTAAAAATCACCAGGGCTGTTAGCCAGCTAGAAGCAGCACAATTATTTATTGACGAAACACCCGCTTTAAATCCAGCGGAACTACGAACAAGGGTGCGCCGTTTGGCGCGTGAACAAGGTCAATTAGGTTTAGTCGTCATTGACTATTTACAATTGATGCAAGTACCAAATAACAAAGAAACTCGTGCCAACGAAGTCTCTGAAATATCGCGTTCCCTCAAATCATTAGCCAAAGAATTAAATGTGCCGGTTGTTGCATTATCACAATTAAACCGTAGTTTGGAACAACGGACTGATAAACGTCCTAAAATGTCAGATTTGAGGGAATCAGGTTCTTTGGAGCAAGATGCGGATTTAATTGTCTTCATCTACAGAGATGAAGTTTATAACGAAGACAGTCCTGATAAAGGTACAGCTGAAATTATCATTGCTAAACAACGTAATGGCCCAATAGGTACAACTCGTCTATCTTTTAGAGGAAATATCACCACATTTGAAAATTACACACCCGATGATTATTATCATGGAGAATAAGCAAGATGGCCCGTCCTACTCATGCACTTATTGATATAGCAGCCCTACAGAATAATTTGCAGCGCGTCAAATCTTGTGCGCCAACACAGCGCGTCATGGCAGTCATTAAAGCCAATGCATATAATCATGGTGCAGTCAAAGTAGCTAATGCACTGGAATCAAATGTTGATGCTTTTGCGGTGTGTTGTCTTGAAGAAGCACTTGAGTTACGCGACGCGGATATAAAAAAACCGATTGTTCTGCTTGAAGGTGCTTTCCACATAGATGAATTGCCTGTCATTGCACATCATGATTTACAGATAGTGATTGCTATGTCAAAGCAATTAGAACAGCTTGTCAAAGCAAAATTGGAAAAGCCTATTCATATCTGGTTGAAAGTAGATACAGGTATGCACCGTTTAGGCTTTTCACCCAATGATATTGAACAGATTTATAAATTTCTTAAACAAAATCAACAGGTTGAAAATATTTACTTGATGAGTCATCTCGCTTGTGCTGATGATCGTCAAGATAAAATGACTGAACAACAAACGGAAATCTTTAATCAACTTGTTCAATCTTTGAATATCGAAGAATCTTCGTTAGCTAATTCGGCTGGGATATTGGGATGGCCTCAAACTCATGCGGATTGGGTACGACCGGGAATTATGTTATATGGCGCGTCCCCGTTTGTTAATAGCGTAGCAATAGATGAAGGGCTACAACCAGTTATGCAATTACAATCTGCCCTCATTAGCGTCAAGCGATTGCGTAAAGGTGAAGCGATTGGTTATGGTGCAGCTTGGCATTCCCCACAAAACATGCCGGTTGGTGTTGTTGCAATTGGTTATGCAGACGGCTATCCCCGTAAAGCACCTTCAGGGACACCTGTACTGGTGAATGGCAGACGGGTTCCGCTCATCGGGCGAGTTTCTATGGATATGATAACGGTAGATTTGCGTACTCAACCCAATGCCAGAATTGGCGATCCGGTTGTTTTATGGGGGAAGAGTTTACCTGTGGAAGAAATTGCGAGTCTCGCGGAAACAATTGCTTATGAATTGCTTTGTAATGTAGGTAGTCGTGTTGAAATGTTTTAAGAAGTGGCACAGAACAAAAAGTCTTTTAATGTAGGGTGGGTAGAGCAATAGCGAAACCCACCATTTTTTGTGCCACTTCGTTCCTACCCACCCTACATTTACTTCTTTTATTAGGAGATGAAAAATGATGCATACAGTTGATTTTAAAAGCGAAATTATCAAGTGAACTGATGAATACCAGTTACTACTCAGGCAACCACAAGGGATTGCCCC